>CAZZYR010000052.1:0-10134 GCA_964658235.1 uncultured Acetobacteraceae bacterium
GCCCCTCCAGCGCCGCCAAATCCACCGCTTGGCGCGCCGCCAGCGCGTCCCCGTCCGGCAGGGCCACCACCAGCCAGTCCGGCGGCCCGGCCACCATGCCGATCGGAAACAGCCCCCTGTCCAGCCGTGCCAGCGCCACATCCACCTCGCCGGACCGCAGCGCCTCCAGCGCCACCACCGTGTCCATTTCGCGCACCGACACCACCACGTCCGGCCGCACGGCCGCGAACGCCCGCACAAGCGGCGGCAGCGCATCGAACAGCCCGCTGGTCACGCACCCGATCGTCAGCAGCGCCCGCTTGCCGCTCCTCACCTCCCGCGCCAGCTCCCCCACCGCGCGCGCGGCCTCCTCCAGGCGCCGCACCGCCGGAAGCAGGATCTCCCCTTCCGGTGTTGGCCGAGTCCCGCGCGGCGTCCGGTCTAGCAGCCGCACCCCCAGCCCCCGCTCCAGCGCCTGGATCTGTGCCGTCAGCGGCGGTTGGCTCATCCCCAGCCGCCTGGCCGCCCGCCCGAAATTCCCCTCCTCAACCACCGCCAGGAAGTGACCGAACCGCTTGATCAGGCTGATATCCATCTCGATAGCTTTTCTGTATCGCCACTCCCCGTCAATCGGAATTGACCACTGCGCCCTCCACGGCGCAGGAAACTCCCAAACGCCCCCTGAGGACCGCCCCGATGAAGCTGCACGACGTCCGCGTTCACCCCGAAGCCGACCGCCTAACCCGCGAAAATCAGCTCGCCTGGAAGATCGCTGCCGTCGCGTCGGACCCTGTGCCCGTCGAACCCGCCGTGATCGACATGATCATCAACCGCATCATCGATAACGCGTCGGTCGCTATCGCCTCGATCAACCGCCACCCCATCGTCACCGCGCGGGACCAGGCGCTCGCCCATGCCCGCAAGGACGGCGCCACCCTGTTCGGCTGCGCGCCGGAGGTGCGCGTCCACGCCGAATGGGCCGCCTGGGCCAACGGCACCGCCGTGCGCGAACTCGATTACCACGACACCTTCCTCGCCGCCGAATACTCCCACCCCGGCGACAACATCCCGCCGATCCTCGCTGCCGCACAGCAGACGGGAAAGGATGGCGCGGCGCTGATCCGCGCAATTGCCACCGGTTACGAAATCCAGGTGGACCTGGTGAAATCAATCTGTCTCCACGCCCATAAGATCGACCACGTCGCCCATCTCGGCCCGTCCGTCGCCGCCGGAATCGGAACCCTCCTGGATCTGCCAACGGAAATCATCTACCAGGCGGTCCAGCAGGCGCTCCACGTCACCACCGCCACACGCCAAAGCCGCAAGGGCGAAATCAGCAGCTGGAAAGCCTTCGCCCCTAGCCACGCCGGCAAACTCGCCATTGAAGCCGTGGACCGCGCCATGCGCGGCGAAGGTGCCCCATCCCCCATCTACGAAGGCGAGGACAGCGTCATCGCCTGGATGCTGGATGGCAAGTCCGCTCACTACCAGGTGCCTCTCCCCGAACCCGGCGAGCCCAAGCGCGCCATCCTGGACACCTACACCAAGGAACACTCCGCCGAATACCAGAGCCAGGCGCTGATCGATCTCGCTTTCCGCATGGGCCGCCAGGTGAAGAACTGGGACGACGTCACGGACATCCTGATCGAGACAAGTCACCACACCCATTACGTCATCGGCACCGGCGCCAACGACCCGCAAAAGTTCGACCCCAAGGCCAGCCGTGAAACGCTGGACCACTCCATCATGTACATCGTCGCCGTCGCATTGCAGGATGGCGAATGGCACCACGTCCGCAGTTACGCGCCCGCGCGCGCCAACCGCCCGGACACCGTCGCCCTCTGGCAGAAGATCCGCACCACGGAAGACAAGAACTGGACCGCGCGATATCACGCGACTGACCCCGCCGTAAAAGCCTTCGGCGGCCGTATCATCATCACGCTCAAGGACGGCACCACCATCGCCGACGAACTCGCCGTCGCCAACGCCCACACCCTTGGCGCCACCCCCTGGGCGCGCGCCAACTACATCGGCAAGTTCCGCATGCTCACCGAAGGCCTTCTCGACCCCGCCGAAGCCGACCGCTTCCTCGAAGTCGTCCAGCGTCTCCCCACCCTCGGCGTCCACGAACTCGCCCACCTCAACATCGCCATGCCCTCCGGCACATTGGTCAAAGGCGCCGCCGGCATCTTCTGAAAGCAAGCAGAAAGGATTCACCACCAAGGACACCAAGAACACCAAGAAGAAAAATACAGTTCGAGTTTGGACCGCTTTCTCCTTGGTGTTCTTGGTGTCCTTGGTGGTTGACCTCACTTCCTTCCTTCGGTCCACCAGGAGCTAGAACATGAGCGACACGCAAACCACCACCCCCAAGCCCAAGAAAAGCGTCGCGCTCTCCGGCGTCATCGCCGGCAACACCGCGCTCTGCACCGTCGGCCGCACCGGCAACGATCTCCACTACCGCGGCTACGACATCCTCGATATTGCCGAAGCCACCGAGTTCGAGGAAGTGGCCCACCTCCTCGTCCACGGCCATCTTCCCACGGAAGCCCAGCTTCGCGCCTATAAAATCCGCCTGCAAAGCCTCCGGTGCATTCCAGACTCTTTAATGAACGTTCTGGAACAAATCCCCCCCGCCACGCATCCCATGGACGTCATGCGCACAGCCGTTAGCCATCTCGGCTGCCTGCTGCCCGAAAAAGACGATCACAACACTCCGGGCGCCCAACACATCGCGGACCGCCTGATGGCCAGCCTCGGCTCCATCCTGCTTTACTGGTGGCATTTCTCGAACAACGGCAAACGCATCGATGTCGAAACCGACGACGACAGCATCGCCGCCCATTTCCTTCATCTCCTTCACGGCAGACCCCCCTCCGCATTGCACACCCGCGCCATGCAAACCTCCTTGGTGCTCTACGCGGAACACGAATTCAACGCCTCCACCTTCGCTGCCAGAGTCATCGCCGGCACCGGATCGGACATGTATTCCGCCATCACCGGCGCCATCGGTGCACTCCGCGGCCCCAAGCATGGCGGCGCCAATGAAGCCGCCCTTGAAATCCAGCAGCGCTACAATTCGCCGGACGCCGCCGAAGCCGACATTCGCGCCCGCGTCGCCAACAAGGAGGTCGTGATCGGCTTCGGCCACCCGGTCTACACCGTCAGTGATCCGCGTAACGTTGTCATCAAATCCGTCGCTAAGCGCCTCAGCGAGGATGCCGGCAATAACCTACTCTTCGCGGTCGCCGAGCGCCTCGAATCGACCATGTGGGATCTGAAAAAGATGTTCCCCAACCTCGATTGGTTCAGCGCCGTCTCCTACAGCATGATGGGTGTCCCAACCGCCATGTTCACGCCCCTGTTTGTCATCTCCCGCACCAGCGGCTGGGCCGCCCACGTCATCGAACAGCGCCAGGACGGCAAGATCATTCGCCCCACCGCCAATTACATCGGCCCGGAAGATCTCAAGTTTGTACCCCTCGCGGACCGCAAGGCGTGACGTATCTCGTCGGCGCTGACCTTCCCGCCGAATCCGCCGGCAACCGATTCCGCGCGCTGCTGCGGCAACCGGGCATCCTGCAAATCCCCGGCGCGCATAATGGCCAGGCATCCCTGCAGGCCCGCGCAGCCGGCTTCAGCAGCGTCTACCTTTCCGGCGCCGCCATGTCCGCCTCCATGGGCCTGCCGGACCTCGGCGTGATCACTATCGAGGACGTCTGCTTCTTCATCCGCCAGGTCGCCCGCGCCTCCGGTCTCCCCGTACTCGTAGACGGCGACACCGGCTACGGCGAGGCGCTGAACGTCATGCACATGGTCCGCAGCTTCGAGGATGCCGGGGCAGGGGCCGTCCACCTCGAAGACCAGCTTCTCCCCAAGAAATGCGGCCATCTCAACGACAAACGCCTCGCCACCCCCACGGACATGGCTGCCAAGATCGCCGCCGCCGCCCGCGCCCGCCGCCACCTCTTCATCATGGCTCGAACCGACGCCGCCGCGAGCGAAGGCCTCGACGGCGCCATCGCCCGCGCGAAGCTCTACATAGATGCCGGTGCCGACGCGATCTTCCCCGAAGCCCTGCACACCGCGGAGATGTTCCGCGCTTTCGCCGCTGCCATGCCCGGCGTCCCGCTCCTCGCCAACATGACCGAATTCGGCCGCACCCCTTTCTTCACCGCCGGCGAATTCGAGGAGATGGGATACCGCATGGTTATCTGGCCTGTCAGTTCCCTACGCGTCGCCAACAAAGCTCAGGCGGAGCTCTATGCCGCCATCGCCCGCGACGGCGGCGCCCATGCCATGCTGGACCGCATGCAAACCCGCGCCGAGCTTTACGCCACCATCGATTATGCGGCGTACGAAACGCTTGATGCCTCGATCGCCAAGACTATCGTTCCCGAGGGCATGCCGCAAAGAGGTTGAAGCCAAGGCCGTCTTTTTTGCAAACAAGACGCAAGAAACCGTCTTGTGCTGTTCGGACTAGTCTCACCGCGCACTCGTAAGGGCGCAAAGTCCATAAAATCATGAACAGGCACCAGGCTGGCAACCCCTGATTGCCGGAAAATCTCGAAAACCGTCTTAAAAAAGCGTTTACCTTCTCAATTTTTTAAGATATACGTCTGTTTAAGAGTTACAGGACCCAGACCATGCCCGTCGCCAAACCGCTCCTCACCGCCGTCATCCTCCTCCTCGGCGCCGGCGCCGCCTGGGCCAGCCCTGTCGGCACAAACCTCGTCGCCAATGGCTCCTTCGAGCAATCGCCGTTTTCGGCCAACAGCCAGTTCGGCTCCGCCGGCTATGCCGATCTCTCCGGCTGGACCGTTGCCGCCAACGCCGGCTCTACCCCGTTTGACCTCTGGTTCCAGGCCGGCACCTCAACCACCGTCAGCGCCCAAACCCAGTATGGCGCAAACAGCCAGGACCTCGTCCCCAGCTTCAGCGACACCGCCGCCGATGGCCATGCCTTTGTCACGCTCGATGGTGATCCGAAGGCCACCGGCGTGCTCTCCCAGTCGCTGACCAACCTCAACAAGGGCGACGCCTACACGCTCTCCTTCTCCTGGGCCGCCACCCAGATGAACACCGGCAGCCATTCGAACTTCAACATCGCGCTGGCCTACAACCTCGGCGCCACTGCGCTCACCAGCAGCACCGGCGGCCAAAGCACCGCGGTCTTCAACGAAACCTACGGCCAGTCCACTGGCTGGATGACCGTCACCGCCACCTTCATCGCCACCTCCGCCCAGGAAGTGCTCTCCTTTCTCTCCTACGGCGGCCCGGTCGGCGGCCCGCCTATCGCCGCGCTGGACAATGTTTCCCTCGTTGATGCCGGAACGCCGGTGCCTGAACCCTCCAGCATCGCGCTCTTCGCCGGCGTGGCGTTGCTCGGAGCGCTTTACGCCCGCCGCCGTGCCTGAAGTATGGCCTGAATTTGGCGAGTGAACGTCTGCCGAAACGAAAGGTGGTTTTGCGGCGCCAGCCGTCGCGCCGCGAAACCGTGCCCGTGCAGACGCGCAACAGGATTGGCTCTCACGCAGAACGGCGGCCCGCATGCCCAACCTGGATTTCTACGCGATCGGCGGTGATCTGGATGAGGTCCTGGATTACGTCTTCACCAGCACCGGTTGCCGAGTCTTTGAAAGCTTCTCCGCCTTCGATACAGATCTTGTCGAATTCCCCGATGCGGACACGCTCCGGCGAAACCGCCCTGTGGGAAGCTGCCAGCAGGGCATGGTCTCCGTCCTGCTCCAGCTCCTCATCCCGAGCGCGGCCCACCTCCCCAGGATCCGCCGCATAGACCTGCCGCCTGGCAATTCGGACGGCCATCGCTTCCGTCATGTCATCGAAGGCTTTGGACTGCTGCAGCTCTATCTCGGCGGCCTCAGTCCGAATGGCATCGTGGCCTCCCACACCAGCCACGCCAGCCACCAGCGCGCCCGCGCCTGGCACGAGACCGCTCCTGATCTTGGCCCCGTGGACGCCTGGAACTGGGCGGAGCTTACCCGGACGTCGGAAGCCCTGAACCACCTCATCAGAACCAAGCTGGTCGCCACCACCATCGGCAACTGCCCCGTCCTGCGCGAAGCCTACCGCGCCTTCGATTCCGGCCTATCCCCCGCCGACGGCTTCAGCAAAGCCGTCCTGGACCGCCGCCGCGCCGGTCGCCTCGATTAGCCCGCCAACCGAGCACCACCCTGCCTAATTTCCGGGCACCCAGAGCTACAGGACGCTTACCCCGCGTCCGTCTAGCGAGACCGAGGGGCGTGCAGCGCAGCATGGGAGGGAGGGTTGGGCAGCACCGCGCCCTTCCCATACCTCAATGCTTCAACGTCATCCTCAAGTCTTCAGCATAGACGTTGACCTCGGACAACAACTCATAAGCCTTGAGGATGCTGTTGTGCTCCAGATGCGTCCGAACCTGGGACATCTTGCTCTCGATGATGGCAAGTAAATGCGGACTGTCGTTCACGGCTGGTCTCCTGACGAGTGTTTAAGCCGATTTTAACAGCGAAAGTTCCAATGCGTGGCCGTGGCGCCGCCCGCCAGACATGCCCCTGCCGCGGGCCTGTTCTTCAGGCAGTTTCATCAAGTATTACTCTCCCCGCACCTGGTGAGAAACCCGTCAATAACGCGAAAACCTCAGCGTGACCGCATCATATGGTTACTTTCTGATCAATTATTTCGCGCTGCGGGAAAATTCGGGAATTGCTATTGATCAAGACTTAGGCAGCGGCTCACAATACAGGCGCCTCCTGCGCGAAAACCGCATGCCACGCCGCCCCTGCGCACGCCGGCCCCACCTGGCTCATGAAACCGTTTCGGCCACCAGCCGGCCACACACACCGTGGCACAAGACATGCAACCGCTCACCCTGGCTGGAAGAGCACGGCTCCATCAGCGCGGGTCACAGCAGCCGCGCGTGACGGCCGCGCCCGGGATTGCCAAGGAGGAGACCACGCGGTGACCAAGTACAAGTTGGAATACATCTGGCTGGACGGGTATACCCCCGTGCCAAATCTGCGCGGCAAGACGCAGATCAAGGAATTCGCCAGCTTCCCCACGCTCGCCGAACTCCCGTACTGGGGCTTCGATGGCAGCTCCACCATGCAGGCCGAAGGCCGCAGTTCGGATTGCGTGCTCAAGCCCGTCGCCGTCTTCCCGGACAGCGAGCGCCTGAACGGCGCCCTGGTCATGTGCGAAGTCATGATGCCGGACGGCGAAACCCCCCACCCATCCAACATGCGCGCCACCATCCTGGATGATCCGGGCGCCTGGTTCGGCTTCGAGCAGGAATACTTCTTCTACAAGAACGGCCGCCCGCTCGGCTTCCCGGAAACCGGCTTCCCCGCGCCGCAAGGCCCCTATTATACAGGCGTCGGCTACAAGAACGTGGGCGACATCGCCCGCAAGATCGTCGAGGAGCATCTCGACATCTGCCTCGCCGCCGGGATCAACCATGAAGGCATCAACGCCGAAGTCGCTAAGGGCCAGTGGGAATTCCAGATTTTTGGGAAGGGCTCCAAGAAGGCCGCCGACGAAATGTGGATCGCCCGCTACCTTCTCCAGCGCGTGACGGAAAAATACGGCATCGATATCGAATATCACTGCAAGCCGCTCGGCAACACGGACTGGAACGGCTCCGGCATGCACGCCAATTTCTCCACCACCTATCTGCGCGAAGTGGGCGGCAAGGCGTATTTCGAAAAGCTGATGGCAGCCTTCGATGCCGCCCGCGAGGAACACATCGCGGTTTACGGTCCGGACAACCACATGCGCCTGACCGGCCACCACGAAACCCAGTCCATCCACCAGTTCAGCTATGGCATCGCCGACCGCGGCGCCTCCATCCGCGTCCCCCACAGCTTCGCCAAAAACAACTATCGCGGGTACCTCGAAGATCGCCGCCCCAACTCCCAGGGCGACCCATACCAAATCGCGTCGCGCATCCTCGCCACCATCGCCACGGTGCCGACGTAACGCTGAGGACAGGGCAGGGGCGTCACGCGTCTTTCGCGGGGCGCCCCTAAAGTTGTTAGAAGCAAGCAGTTCTTTTTTGAAGAAAAGAACCAAAAAACTTTTATCACTGCTGTCGCGGACTCGTTGAAGGCAGGGTCTCCAGTCGTGCCCGAGGCGGCGCTTCCACACTTTCCGCATGCATGGCCTCTCCCATTTCGGCGCGGGTCCAGGGGCCGCGGCTGCCGATATAGGCGGAAGCGTCGATAATTTGCGCATCGGTTAGATGTCCCGCCACCGCCTGCATGGGCGCGGCGCTCGGATCGTTCCGCGCCTTGGAGCGGAAGTCCATGAGTTGACGCGCCAGGAAGGTCGGTGATGCACCGGCGATCCCAATCAGTGCCTGGCCGTGGCAACTTACGCAGGCAGGCCCGCCCGACGCACCATGTTCGGCGATAACGCGCCCGCGCGTCACGGCGCCTTTCGGCACATAGGCAATAGTGCGCGCTTCTGGATCGCGCAGTTCGAAACGCTCGCCATCCACCGGCCCCTCGATAATACGCTGCCCAAGCGCCTCGTGGTTCAAGCGATCGAAGCGGTAGACGAAATGCCACGCGGCAGCGGCCGGGATCGTGACTGCCTCGACAACCTGCGTGTGCGATTGGGGCTCGAACTGGCTAAAATACGCCGCGGCTGCCTGAAGATCGGCTGGTTCGATCGCATGGGCCACCTCAGCCATATAGCTTGTGGGCATATAGGGCACGGCGGAACGGCGCGTCCCGGCAGCAAATGCCTTGACCTGTTCTATAATGTAATCAGCCGGCAGGCCCTGAAGGCGGGCGTTTTCAGGCCGCCCGCTTCCATCTGGCAAATGGCAATACCCACACGGATAGCCGACCTTGCCCTTTGCGTGCAGCACCACCTCAGGCGCGGGTGGATGTGTATTTGGAAACCAATCGACCGCCTGCGCCCCGTCAAAGTTCGATTGGTGGAGGATAACTGACGAGCCGGGCAGGCGCATCACATCGGACGCGCGCGGTGCGGATGCACCCGTTACGGCGCCAAGCCCGGGGAAGGCCCACTCGGACGCAGCCGCGGGGGCTGCCGAGATCGCGACAAGTGCCGCCAGGACACGCAAGCGCCGCCACACTGAACCATGACCGGCGGGTTCCGGCTTCGTGCGCCTGGTGCTGGAGCGTTCGTTATAGCCCTTAATTGCCGACCCCGTCTGGCTCACGAACGCCATCGTTGCGCAATCTGAGAGGCAGCCCCCATTTGTCAACTCGTGTCACGTGGACCTTGCGCTGCAACTGAATCACATCCGCCCAAGCCCATCGGCACGCAGCCTCCAACGCGGACGTCTTTTCTTTGGGTGTAAGCGCCCGAAGGCGGATCACCCGTCCTCGGCCAATCCCGGGCGAAATCCTCCAAGGTTTGCGCCCATCCAGGACATGACCGGGTCCACAGCGCATGCTCAAAAGCGGCCATTCAAATTGATGCGGAAGCCAGGACCATTGCATCGACACCAACAAACGTAGGGCGTGCTCCAGCACGCCAACGCCAGCACACCGCAGGCCCGCAATGGGGTGGCACTGAGAGTGAAGAGATTTATGACGCCGATGCCCGACTATCGCCGCACTCGCGTGCCAGGGGGTACCCACTTCTTCACGATAAATTTGCGGGCACCGGCGCTCGGACCTGTTGGTGGTCGAAATTGCGGCATTGCGTGATGCCGCGCGAACGGAACTGGCGCGGCGGCCGTTCCATATCGATGCCTGGGTCGTATTGCCGGACCATAGGCATTGCCAATGGACCTTGCCCGAGGGCGACGCCGATTTTTCCGGGCGTATGCGCGACATCAAGGCTGGCTTTACCCAACGGATTGCACGGGGAGCGGAACGGACGATCGGGACCTTGCGGCAACGGGAAAGCGGCATCTTGCAGCGACGATTTTGGGAACACACGATCAGGGACGAACGGGAATTATCGGCGTGACGGTACACAGCATTTGAAGCCTGCAGCTTGCTTGCGTTGGCGTGCTAGAGCACGCCCTACGCTTGCTGCAATAAGCAAACGTAGGTCGCGGGGCCTGCGAGCTTGGTGCGTATTCGGTCACAGCTTCGCTGGTATATAAGTCCGGGGCGACAATCCGCTTTTCTACGGCGGCGCACTAAAACCAGACAGACCACTTCCGTCCCAATC
>CAZZYR010000053.1:0-10111 GCA_964658235.1 uncultured Acetobacteraceae bacterium
CCGTTTCAATCCACGCGGCGCGGCCGGCAGCCAGCCACCCCGTTGCCACCGCCACGATCATTGTCAGCGCGGATAGGATCAGGCCGCCCGGCATGACTGATGTCCACGCATCGCGGCTGTGCACCAGGCTATCCAACAAACCCAGGCCAAGCGCCAAAACACTGCCCAGCACCACCGGCCACACCCTGGTGAGCGGCAGCCAGCGGCGGTGCCTGGCCAAATCAACCAGGCCCACCACCGCGGCCACGCCACCCAGCACCATGCCGAACGCCAGAAGCCACGCGGAAAAATCCGCCCAGATCATGTCAGCCGTTCCCGCATAGGCCAGGTCGGTTACCAGCGCGCCCGAAAAACAGGCGAGCGGAAATGCTGACAAGATGCGCAGCAAGGGAAAGCCGGTGCTGAGCCCGGAAGGAGCCAGAGAGTGGGTATACATATGCATGTCCTGCAGCCGAGCAGCGTCATACGGCTACGCGGGGGCGCGGTTGCTTCACAAAACCGGCCGTGGCCATCTGATCCCAAAGTTCAGCCGGACCTTACGGCGGCAGGGCAATCACGCGAACCTGGCGCACCGGGCGCCGCTGCGCCGCCACGGTCACTTCCAGCCTAGACGCGGCCACCGCGCAATTCTGCTCCAGATAATCCGCCACCGCCTGCGCCCGCCGCCTGGCCAGGTCATTGGCCATGTCCCGCGTGCCGCCGCCATCCCCATGACCTTCCAGCCGGAACCGGCTGGCCGACATGCCCGGCGCAATCACCGTGCGGCCGAGCAAGTCCAGCACGCGCGTGGCCCGTGGCGTCAAATGCGCGGAGCCCTGTGCAAACAGAACGGCAGGTTCGGGTGCGGCCTCCCGCGACCCTTGCGGCCCGCTGCCTGTGGACATGGCATCGCGCGGCGAGAGGAGAACGTTCTCCTGGATCCCCGACGCTGGCTCGCCGGTTCCAGCCAGCCGCTGCTCAGCCGCGGCCGGCGTTCCAAGACACGCGGCGCAGACCAGGCTGCACGCCAGTGCCAGGCCGGCGCACCGCGTCCGCCCCATGGTGGTCTTCGCGCCATCCATCATTGGCCATTGTCTTACGTCGCGCCCGCTTGCCGATGCAACCTTGCGGGTGCGAAGGCCCGCGCATTGCCCACCGCGCTAGGCGGGGCCGTGACCTTGAGCTACGCAAGCGCCAGGAAAGTTCGAGGTTTCGGGTGGATCTAGTCTGCGTCGATCTGGGCGGCACCAACGTGCGCTTCTCTGTGGCCACCGTCTCGGGCGGCGGCGTCCAGGAGCTCGGCCCGGCCGTCACGTTGCACACCGGCGACTATGCCGGGCTGGACACTGCCTGGGCCGCCTTTGCCCGGCGGGCCGGCACCACGTTGCCCCGCGCCGCCTCCCTGGCGGTCGCCTGCCCGATCACCGGCGATGTGCTGAAGCTCACCAACAGCCCGTGGATCCTGCGCCCCGCCACCCTGGCCGGCGAATTGGGCGTGGACCGCCTGACCCTGGTCAACGATTTCGGCGCCGTGGGACATGCCGTGGCGCAACTGCCGCCGCAATACCTGCGCCACATCACCGGCCCGGATATCCCCCTGCCGGCCACCGGCGTCATCGGCATCCTCGGCCCGGGCACCGGCCTGGGCGTGGCCCACGTGCTGCGCCACGCCGGCGGCTACGAGGTGATGGAAACCGAGGGCGGCCACGTCGATTTCGCGCCCTTGGACAGCATCGAGGACGCCATCCTGCAGCGGCTGCGCCAGCGCTTCCTGCGCGTCTCCACCGAACGCATCGTGTCCGGCCCTGGCCTGGCCAACATCCACGCCTACCTGGCTGAAATGGAGGGCAAGCCGTTGGGCGCCCAGGACGACAAAGCCCTGTGGACCGCAGCGCTGGAAGGCAGTGATCGGCTGGCTGCCGCCGCCCTGGAACGCTTCTGCCTGTGCCTCGGCAGCGTCGCTGGCGATCTTGCCCTCTCGCAAGGCGCTCATGCCATGGTCATCGGCGGCGGCGTCGGCGCGCGCATTGCGGACATCCTGCCGCGCTCCGGCTTCGCCACGCGTTTCACCGCCAAGGGCCGGATGGGCGCCATGCTGGCGACCCTGCCCGTCAAGCTCATCACCCACCCGGAGCCCGGCCTTTTCGGCGCCGCCGCCGCCTTCGCCAAGCAGCACGCCGGCATGGAAGGCGCCCCATGAAGCGCCGCCGGGCCGTCGGACTGCTTGCGACCATGCTGGCCGCCTGCATCGCGGCCTGCACGCCCCTGCCGAAGCCAACTCTCTCCAGCGATGACCAGTCCGACCTCGACCGGATTGCTGCCTACCTCAACGCAATGCCGCGCTTCCAGGCGCGCTTCACCCAATCCGGCGATTACGGCCCCGGCGCCGGGCTGGTGTGGGTGGACCGCCCCGGAAACCTGCGCATCGATTACCAGGGCGCCGCCGCCCGTGTGATGGTGATCGCCGGCGGCCGCGTCCACGTGCTGGACCGCGGCAACGGCGCCACCACCACCATGCCCGTCTCCAGAACCCCGCTGGGGATCCTGCTGGAGGCGCCGCTGCACCTGGATGGAACGGTGCACGTGGACGGGCTGCAACATGGTCCCAGCACATTGCGCCTGACGCTGAGCAAGACCGGCGCGCCGGCTCAGGGCAGCCTGACTCTGGATTTCAACGATGCCCCGCTGTTGCTGCGGGCGGTGTCCGTGACGGATGCGTATCACCGCGTACTGACGATGCAGCTATCGGGAATCGATACGAATCCAGCGCTGACGCAGGCTTTGTTTGTGGTGCCGCAGAGTTAGGGAAGGTCTTCTTTTTTGAAAAAAAGAAGCAAAAAACTTTTGCCCGTTTGCCTGCGCGTTGGGGTGGGCGTGTCGGGGCTCAGAACGTCGACTGCAAATCCAGCTGCAGCACCCTGTTCCCGTCCGGCGGCCCGGAGACAACCTGCGCGGAGAAATACCGCAGCGACAGGAACGTGTCCTTCGCAATACCAAGGCTTCCTGTCAGGATATAGCCTTTTGCATTCGTGCCGCCGAGGTGGAAGTCCGAATCCGTGATGGAATCGAGCGTGGCGTCCGTCTCCACATACTTATACGCCGCCATCACGTTCCAATCCCACAGCTTGTGGATCTGCAAATTGCCGACTTGCGCACGGAGGATATAGCCCGTGTCCCCGCCCTGATACGGACCGACCGTGCCGGCCGGCGCGCCCTTCGGCGCGGAGCCGTAATTGTTTTCCGGCCCAATGGGGTAATTGGCCGGATAATGGTTCAGGATTGCCGCGCGGTTGAACGCGAGATTTTTGATATACTCGCCATCAAGCGCGATCGTGTAAGGCGCGAACGTGCTGATCTCCACGCGCGGATGCACCTCCAGCACGGCGAAGCGGGAGGCCAGGCCAAAATACTCCGGCGTCGTCAGCGTGCCGGGCGTGCTGGACGGCGGCTGCACGATGTCGCGTATGCCGAACACCGTGTTGCCGAACTGCTGGAACGGAAAGCGTGTGGAATCCGTGTTGCAGATATAGACGTTCCCACCCTGCACGTTGCACGGCCGGGACACAGCGCCCTGCACGCCGTTGAAGTCGAAGAAGCCCACGCCGAGCTTGGCCAGAACGTCCGGACGCGCCTTCCACTCGCCGCCGCCCTGCACCGCCAGCAGATACGCGTTCGTGCTCTCATACTTGTTCGACGCGTTCGTGGAGAAGTCGAACGCGGTGTTCAGGATGGGAAATGCGCCGCCGGTGATGTAGGCGCTCGTGCCGGACGTGATGGGATGGGTGTAGCTCGCCGCCACGCCGTCAAAGCCCAGTTCGCTGTAGAATATCAGGTCAGTGGTGTTGAACGGGTTGTTGAACCGGCCGGCCAGCAGCGTCAGGCCCGGCAGCGGCTTTCCTGTAAAGTTCGCACGGTCGATATAGGCGCTGTATTTGGCGAAATCGCCTGGCGCGCCTTGCGTCTGGTTCGGCGTGATCGGCCCCTGGTCCGATCCGGTGCTGAGCCGGAAATCCGCCGTCAGCCAGTCATCCACCTGCGCCTGCACGCCCAGCCGCGCGCGTACACGCTCCCGGTCCCGGTCCTGCGACGTATTCAGGAATGGCGGCAGCGCGCCGCCATTGGCCGGTCCCTGCGTATCGAACGCATTGCCCTGGTTGATCGCTGCATAGTTGATGAACTGGCCGTTGTTGCGGTCGAACCCGTCCCGCTCGTAGCGCACCCGCAGATCGCCATATAAATGGAAGCGCTGCGTCCACTCCGGTAGCGCATTCGGCGCCGCCCAGCCTTCCTCGCGTGACTCCGTCATCACCTGCGCACGCACCTCGTCGGCAATCTGCTTGCGGACGAATTGCGGCACATAAGTCACGCGGATCTCGCCATGCTTCGACGGCGGCGCCTCGCCCGGCTCCGCGGCGGCCACGGACGGCCGCGCGCGCCGCACCGGCCCATCCTCCGTCTGGCGCAGCAGCGCATGCGCCTGCTTGCTGGTTACGATCCGCTTCTGCACCAGCAGGTCCAGCAGGCGGGAGATCTTGTCGTCCGCGTCGGCGTCCGCGTGCGCCGTCCCCGGCGCCGCCGACACCCCGCCCGCCAGCAGCACACCGGTCAACGCAGCCCGTCGCAGTCGATCGGTCCGGGAGAGGCTGGTCATCGAGGCAATCCGATATCGTTACGGCACCGCCAAACGGCGCGCGGGTCACACGTTGCTGCTGCGATAAGACAAGACCGGGTGGGGTCCTGTCCATACAAGGCGGCGCCGAAATAGCACGAAAGATCGGCCTATGCGGGGGACGCGTGTGACAGAATGATGAAGATTGCCGAGGCCTGGACGACAGACGGAAGCAGTTCTTTTTGAAAAGAGAACAAAAAACTTTTGTTTGGGCTGTCGCCGCTGAGTGCGATGGGCGCCTTCGGCGGTGATGGCATCTGCACTGGTTTTCGGCTGGCCGCCCAGGTCACGCCAGGCAGTTCGCGAATAGCGCGGCGTAACGGGGGGCATCCAGATAAACCGGGGCACTCGCGGGATGCGGCACTGGAGCCGCCTGGAACCGCGCCATGGGGTAGCCGGACCGGGCGGGGTGCTCAGCCGGGACAGCTGCAGCCGGCGCGGGCCCATCCGCAGAGGCAGCCATGGCGGACGCGCCAAAGCCAACGTGCAACACAGCCACGCCGAGCACCCCAAAACTGGTCATCAACCACGATTTTTCAGCGCCAGACACGGTCCGCCAAGGCCGGAACGCCTCACGCAGGTCAGCTTGGGCGCGCGCCGCCGGATCATCTACTAGCAATGACCGCCGCGCCTGGCCGAGGAAGGGAGGCGGTAGACCTAATCACCAGCCGTGTGGCACTTCCAACCGCCTAATTGATAAGAAAGCTCAGCCGGGCGTGGGAGTCTGCGGCTGAGCAGCAACGATGTCGTTCGGTCAAAATCTAATGGATCGGGTCACAGCACAGTCGGGCCCATTCGGCGGCGGGTGTTATGGCGGAAAATTAGAGCCGCCCGCGGGGTCAGCATAAAGAAACGCCAGGCGCGAATCTGTAGTTGCAACCGGCGTCACCTACAATACGCTCGGTGGATTTGGCGGCACTAAATTGGCTTGCGACAAATAAATTCCGCAAGTTGCGCGTCGCGGATGGCAATTCTTATTTTATGCGCGATCACGTTGCCATTTATATAGACGGCCATAGCAGCATCAAGAAACACGCCCGCGAAATAAGGAGTGGCAGGAGGGCCTGATAGCCTATAATGTCGATGTCGCAATTGTCCTCAAAACCCAGTTTGGTCGCCGTTGTCTCAGGTGCCGCCGTTGGCCGTTGCTGGACTGAGCCCCTTTGTGCGGGACTAGTTCGTTAGCCGCGTGGCACTTCCCACCGCCTGGTTGACCAGGGTGTTGAGCCCGGCCTGGATGTCGGCGGGCGAGCTTGCAACGATAATGTCGTTGGGGCCGGAGGCGCACGCGGTCAGGGCCGGAATGAGGTCGTTTGACGCGGTGCCGGTGATGTATGGGATCAAACCTTCGTTAAACGGCAGGTTCACCGGCTTGGCCGAGTACGTCGTGTAGAGAACATAGACGGTATAGCCCTTCTTCTTCATCACATCGCACACCGCCGGATTGATTGGCCCTTCAGTGGTGGGAATCGACTGCGGATGCGTGTCGTCCTCGATACCGTCTGAAATGAAGATCACCGATTTCTGCGGATCCAGGCTAGTGTTTCCGGTGCCGGAATCGGACGTCACGGCCGCCAGCGCATTGAATGCCAAGCCGAAATTTGTGTCCGGACAGTGGTCGGACACGTTTGTCACCAGGGTCTTCACCGCGGCACTCGCCGCCGCGGCGCCGCCGCCATCCACCAACGCCTCGGGGAAAATGGTTTTGAGCGGATTGCCTAGATACGTGCCAGCAGGCGCGCAGCCGGAACCGTCTGGATTGTAGCCGCTAAAGTTCGGGTTGACGAAGGCATAAACGCCAATGCCGAATTCATTCGGCGCGCCTTCCTGGGTTTGCAGGTAGCTGATCGCCGTCTGCATCGCGCTCTGCACCACATCGTAGCGCAACTGGATACCAAGCTTGCGCGACAGCCCGTAATAGTCATTCGAAAACGCGGTTCCCGGCACGAGGGTCGACGTCCAGTGGCACGCGAACGTGCATGCTGTCCCACCCAAATTGCCCGGTACCGCGGATTGCGGCATATAGGTCGCCGCGGCGGTGATCATTTTCGCAGCGTCCGCGTCCGTGGCCGCGATCATCATGGAGGATGTGTTGTCGGCGAGGAAATCCACGGTGACGAACTTGTTCACCGCAATCTGCGCCGTGGCCGTGCCGCTGATTGTGCTGGCGCCCCCATGCGCTGTCCAGTTGAAGAAATTGGGCAGCACTTCCGTCACGTTGGCGGTGTAGCTGACGGTCGATGAAAAATTCACCCCGCTTGGCGTCACGGAGTACGATCCGGCGATGCTGTTCGTCTGCGCGTTCAGTATCTGCCCCGATTGCGCCAGGAACCATTGCGAGCCCGCGCTCTCTCCCAGTGATTTGGCGGCACTGGTGCCCTTGCCCGCCACATAAGCCGATGCCGCGGTGCGCGCCGCCGCCATGGCGGCGGCATCGGCTGCCAGATCCAGCTGCGCCTTGGCCTGCAGCGTGTAGCCGAAATCGAAGGCCAGCCCCACAAGCATGATCAGCGGCACAGTTGCCGCCGCGAACAGCACGCTCACCGCCCCGCGTCTGCGGCCGTATAGTAGACCGCCGCTGACAGGGTTAATGAACCAGTTTCTCCTTGACGGTGTCATTGATAAGTTCCGCAAAGATGGGTGTTCCCGTAGGTATCGTAGACGATGTACGCCAGCGGGAAATTGCGCGCAGGAACCATCGCCGTCCGCTTGAACGTGAGCTTGCCGAGGCTTCCTGCCAGGAACTTCCCGAAGATCGGCGTGTAGCTGTAGCTTACATCCACCACCGTGGCGGTCTGCAGCGCCGTCATCCCGGCGGTGGGAATATTAGTCAGGGCCGGTGCGGTCTTGGCAGAAACCTGGTTCAGTTGCCCGCATGCCCGCACGATCTGCTGGCCGTAGGACAGCGGCACGCTCCAGGCCAGGTTGGCGGTGTAGGACGTGCAGTCGACGCCCGTGGTGCAGTTCTGCGGCAAGCCGGTGAATACCACCTCGGAAACGGTCACCGAGTACGGCGCCAGAGCTGGCGCCACCACCAGGGAGCGCAAGCCCGGAAACACGGCGAACAGCAGCGTACTCGCCGCGTTCAGCTGCGCCACGGACAAGGCCGGCGTGTGCGGCGCCACCACGGCGGCCTCCGCGGCGTCGGGATTTTCCGCAAGCTCCGTCACGATCTCTGCGGTCTGCTGCGCCACCGTCGTCACCCGCCGATACGTGATCAGCGCCTGGGTGATGTCCACCAGCCCGAACAGGAATATCGCCATCACGGGGGCAATCAGCGCGAATTCCATCGCGGCCACGCCCGCGCGGTCGCGCGCCGCGCCAGCAAGCCGGCGCCCTGTCACACTCTCAGTTATGACGCTCATTGACGAACCCGATGCTGGAGAATGTCACATGCGCGAAACCGGAGGTTGGGAGCGCCGTGTTCCAGCTCGGCACCAGCTGCCCCACGAAGGTGGGAGACGTATAGATGATCTGCAGCAGCATCAGCTGATCCTGCGTGCCAGGCGTGAACGTGTAGCTGGCTGTGTTCAGCACCCCGTTCACAATCGGGACCTGGCCAATGGCCTGCGTGTAGTAGTCCGGCGTCACCGGCAGGACGTTCACGGTGATCGCGTTGCAGTTCAGCAGCCCAGCCACGGGCGGGCAGACATACTTATTCTTGAAATCCAGCGCCGACACCGCCGCCTGACGGCCAACCTGAACGCTCCGCGCTCCACAAAGGGCGGCATAATCGACCGCATCCTGAAGGTAATAATCAAACCCAACTTCGAACAGAAACAAGAGGAAAGCGGTAAACGGCACAGCCAGGATGGCAAATTCCATCGCCGTGGCCCCATGTCGATCCGTCCACCAGCGGCCTGGGCGTCCAACGCCGTTCGGCGCCACGTGTGTTTCCACGCCCGGCGCCGCGCGCACGCCACATACGCTCCGCCTCTCCTCATGCCGCAAAATGTTAATCATTTTTTGCCATAACACCACTCATAAACAAGATGAATAGCATCAGCAACAAAATCTTGGTATTATTTAGGCGATTTTTGCCCCAATAAGTCTCTTTTTTGGGACTCAGCCCGTGCGTTTTCCCTTCGGCCGGCGGCCCGGCCAGTCCGCGATATAATCTTGTAAATCCCCTGCCACCCGCTCATCAACCGCCCGGCCGCGCACGGACACGCCGGCCTGATGCACCGTCTCAGGGTCGCCGGACACCAGCCAGTGCCACCAGGCGAGCCCCCGCCCCTCTCGCACACGGCGGTAGGCACAGGACGGCGGCAGCCAGTCGATCTCCGCCAGTGCGGCCGGGGTCAGCTGCACGCAATCTGGCACGCGCTTGCGGCGGCGGGGATAGTCGCTGCAGCGGCAGGTCTGCCCGTCCAGCAGGCGGCACGCCACGTTGGTCCAGGCGATTTCCTGCGTATCGTCGTCACGCAGCTTGTGCAGGCAACACCGCCCGCACCCGTCGCACAACGACTCCCACTCCACCGGCGTCATTTCCTCGAGGGTCTTGGTCTTCCAAAAAGGCGCCATGCCCCTCTGTAGCCCAACCGCCCGTGTTTGGAAAAAGCCGTCAGCCTCCAAAACGAAGGCCCAGTCCCTCAACTTATCTCATAGTCAATCGGCTTGAACGCGAAGTTGTTGGACTGCAGCGCCGAACACGCCGTCAGCCCGATCACCAAGTCTTCCTCCGCCCGGAACACCACCCTGTCCCCAGCCCCGCTCAGCGGCGCCAACACCTTCAACGCGCCCGTGCCCGCATCCACCGTCACATTCATGAACACATTGAACGCCACCGGAATGCGGTCCGCCCCGATGCCGTAGGGGGCCAGTTCCGCCGCCAGGTTGCCGAAGCAGCCTCTATGCGGCGCCGCGTCACCATAGATGATGCGAAACGTGTCCGCCGAGCACGGGGTCAGCAGGAAATCGTGCCGCCCCACCGTGTCCTCGATGATCCGCAACAGCACGCGGCTGCGATTTGAATACAGCGGGTCGCCGGCGGTCAGGTAGATGCGGCTGGCATAGTCCAGTGTGCGGCCGGAGCTGATTACCTCGTCCGTATCGTGCGCATTGAACGCCAGCAGGTCCGCCACCTGCTCGCCTTCGGGGTCGATTACCGTCAGGGTCTGGCCGCGATCCAGCCGGAACGCCACGCCGGAGCGGGGCGGAATCCGTTCAATCATTTGGTGTCTCGTCCCGCGTGGCGGCATGGAACGGGCAGGCCCAGCCGTCCTCCACCGCGCGGCCGCTATACTGCCGCGCCTCGGAGATCTCGCCGAAGCGCGCGAGCATGGGGTTCATGGACCCAGCCAGTGCCTGGTCCCGTGAGAGGATGCTGGTCCGCAGTTTGTCGTACGTGCCCTCGGCGCGCAGCCGCTCGAACTGGTCATGCAGGTTGAAGATCATGCACGGCGTGTGGAACCGCCGCGCCGGCCGGCTCATGGGAACGGCGGGAACAGGAACCGTGACGAG
>CAZZYR010000054.1:0-10082 GCA_964658235.1 uncultured Acetobacteraceae bacterium
GACCACGCCGCCAGAATTTTGGATCGGATGCATCCAGCCCGAAGGGTGCCAGAAGATCACGGTGCACTTTGGTGCCGCCTGCCCGCAGCATGTCCAGATATTTTGCTTGAAATCCTGGATGGCCTGCCCTGAACACATCGTAGAGGGCATTCACCAGGCAGTCCCCAAACGCATAGGCATAGACATAAAAAGGTGAATGCACGAAATGCGGCACATACGCCCAGAACACAGCGTATTCCGGTGTGAATTCAAAGGCCGGGCCAAGGCTCTCCCGCTGCACCTGAAGCCAGATCTCGCCTATGCGTTCGGGAAGTAGCTCGCCGCCGCGGCGTTCATCGTGCAAAAGGGTCTCAAACCGGTAGAACGCAATTTGACGGACCACGGTGTTGAGCATGTCCTCCACCTTTCCGGCCAGCATCAGCCGGCGGCGGGCAGGATCCGTTTCCGCATCCAGCAACGCGCGGAACGTCAGCATTTCGCCAAACACGCTGGCGGTTTCGGCCAAGGTCAGCGGCGTTGAGGACATCAAGTAGCCCTGCTCGCCAGCCAGCACCTGGTGCACGCCGTGGCCGAGCTCATGCGCGAGCGTCATCACGTCGCGCGTGCGGCCATGGAAGTTCATCAGGATGTAGGGGTGCACGGATGGCACGGTGGGATGCGCGAACGCGCCGCCCGACTTTCCGTCACGCAACGCCGCATCGATCCAGCCATTGTCGAAGAACCGCTTGCCCACGGCAGCCATCTCCGGGTCGAAGCGGCCGTAGGCACCCAGCACGGCGGCTTCGGCATCCGGCCAGCTCACCTTGCGGTCATCGTCTCCGGGCAGCGGCGCGTTGCGGTCCCAATGCTGCAACTTGTCCAATCCCAGCCATTTGGCCTTCAGCGCATAATAGCGGTGCGACAGGCGCGGAAAATCCGACACCACCGCGGTCACAAGCGCGTCCACAACCTCGTCCTCGACCACGTTGGACAAATTGCGGTCGCTGCCAGGACGCGGCAACTGCCGCCACGTGTCGAGTATCTCCTTGTCCTTGGCGAGCGTGTTGGTGATCAGCGAGAACAGCTTGCCGCGTTCGCCGAAGGCATGGCCGATTGCCGCCGCCGACGTTTCGCGCACCGCGCGATCCGGATCAGACAGCTTGTTCAGCACGGCATTCACCGTCAGTTGCTCGCCGCCAAACGGTATTCGCATGCCGGCAATCGTCTCGTCGAACAGCCGGCTCCAGGCGCTGCGGCCGGTCACCTCGCGCTCGTGCATGAACCGTTCAAGCTCGTCTGAAAGCTGGTGCTTGCGCCAGACGCGAAGATCACGAAGGTAGGGACGCCAGCGGGCGAACGCCGCATCGGCGAATTTTGCATCCAGAACGGCATCATCGATGCGGTTGAGTTCCAGGCGGAAGAACAGGATGTGCGCGCTGATGGCGGTGCAACGCTCCATCATGGACTGGTAGAATTGGCCAGCCGCCGCATCGGTGCTGTCCGCGCTGAACAGCAGTTGGGCGTAAGACATCACGCGTCCGAGCGACTCGTCAATCGACTGGAAGCCGTCCATCGCGGCAGCCAGATCGCGTCCGGACAGCGCGGCCAGCTTGCCGGCATATCGGGCCTCGAACGCCTTCGCGTCGGCCTCGGCCTGACCCAAATCGGCCTCGATCTGCGGGCTATCCGGCGCCGCATAAAGATCGGCCAGGTTCCAGGCCGGCAGGCTGCCGGCCTCGTGGCTGGCCATGGCGATGGAGCCCTCTGGGGCGTGATGAGTCATTGCAAGGTCCTTGGCAGTCGCCTCTCATGTAAGGCCGGTCGGCCCGTCGTCAAAGGCGGCTGATCGGATTGCCCCGCGGAGCCTACATGCCCAGCGCGCGCCGATAGACGTCAAGCAAGGTTTCCTGCTCCTCGATCTCCGCCGGCTCCTGCTTGCGCAGCCGGATGATGGTCCGCAGCACCTTCACATCGAAGCCGGCGGATTTTGCTTCGCCATAGATGTCCTTGATGTCATTGCCCAGCGCCTTGCGTTCCTCCTCCAGCCGCTCGATGCGTTCGATCAGGCTGCGCAGGCGCTCCACGGCAATGCCGCCCACCTTGGTGTCGTCGCTGGTTTTTTCGGCTGTGGCCACGGCGTCAATTTCCCCCGGAGGCAAACTCAAGGGGGCGGCGGATAGACCCCGGCCCGCCTGCGGTCAATCGGCGTTCAGCCGAACCGGTGCGCCTGTCTGGTGCTTCGCCTGCCATTCCTTGTAAGGCATCCCGTAGACCACCTCCCGCGCGTCCGAATCGGCCATCGTCAGGCCCCGCGCACCCGCCTCTTCCCGATACCACCGGCTCAGGCAGTTCCGGCAAAACCCCGCCAGGTTCATCAGATCGATATTCTGGACATCGGTCCGCTCCCGTAAATGCGCCACCAGGCGGCGAAAAGCGGCAGCTTCAATCTGCGTGCGCGTTGCTTCGTCTAATTCAGGGGCTGCCATGCGGGTCTCCTTATCCGCCTGCACAGATGGCGCCGCCGCTTGGCTTTGGCCATAGTCCGGCCGCGACCAACCGGAGCCACCATGCCAGTTCGGGCTAAATTGCGCCGCCATCGGCAAACCAAGATCGTGGCCACCCTCGGCCCGGCCAGCGCCAGCCCGGAGATGATCGCCCGCCTGTTCCAGCTCGGCGCGGACGTCTTCCGGCTCAATTTCTCGCACGGCACCCATGCGGACCACGCCGCCAACATTGCCACCGTTCGGGCGCTGGAGGCTGAAACCGGCCGGCCCATCGGCTTGCTGGCAGACGTGCAGGGCCCAAAACTCCGGGTTGGCAAATTCATGGGCGGCCGCGTCCATCTCAGCACCGGCCAAGCCTTCACGTTCGACCAGGACCCGACGCCCGGCAATGCGCGCCGCGTCCAGTTGCCGCATCCGGAAATCCTCTCGGCGGCCACCAGCGGCACCACCTTGCTCCTGGACGACGGCAAGCTCCGCCTTCGCGTGGAGCGCGCCCGTGGCGGCCACCTGGAATGCACCGTCGTTACTGGCGGACCCCTCAGTGACCGCAAGGGTGTCAACGTGCCGGACGTCATTCTGCACATCCCAGCTCTGACGGATAAGGACCGGGCGGACATGGATTTTGCGTTGGGAAGCGGCGTGGACTTCATCGGCCTTAGTTTCGTCCAACGGGCGGAGGATGTGGCCGAAGCCCGTGCGATCGCCAACGGCCGCGCGTGGATCGTGAGCAAGATCGAAAAGCCGCAGGCGCTGGACGAGCTGGAGGCGATCATCGCGCTTTCCGACGCCATTATGGTCGCCCGCGGCGATTTGGGCGTGGAGCTGCCGCCGGAGGAAGTGCCGCTCGCACAAAAACGGATCGTGCGCGCCGCACGTTCTGCCGGTGTGCCGGTGATCGTCGCCACACAGATGCTGGAGAGCATGATCAGCGCCCCAGCGCCTACGCGGGCGGAAGCCAGCGACGTGGCCGGTGCGGTTTTCGATGGCGCGGACGCCGTGATGCTGTCCGGTGAGACGGCCGCAGGCCAATACCCTGCGGAAGCCGTTGCCATGATGGACCGCATCGTCACCCGCGTGGAATCAGATCCAGGCTGGCGTCAGATCATGGATGCCGGCCGCCCGGCCGCAGATGGCAGCGTCTCCGCTGCCATCGCAGCCGCAGCCAGCCAGATCGCCCGCAGCATCGGTGCGTGCGCTGTGGCCGCCTTCACGTCCTCCGGAAAGACCGCCTTGCGCGTGGCGCGGGAGCGGCCCAGCCAGCCGGTGCTGGCGATCGTCACGGACCAGCCGGTTGCACGGCGCTTGGCGCTGGCCTGGGGCGTGCATGCCGTGCATGCCCAGGATGCGAAAACCATGACGGAGGCAGTGACGCGGGCGGCGCGTCTGGCACGGGAAGAGGGATTTGCCAGAATTGGTGATACCGTCGTCGTGGCGGCTGGGATCCCGTTCGGACAGGCGGGGACGACCAATTCGCTGCGGGTAACCGCCGTGAAGTAAAGTCCTCTTCCTTTCGGTCATAACACAAAGACTTTCGTCAATGCTGTTGCGGATCAAATAGCCAAAAGTTTTTTGCTTCTTTTTTCCAAAAAAGAAGGCCTTCCTTCCGTGGAGACATCAATGGCCACCATCATCCCAGTCGAAGATTTCGACATGGTCGTCTTCGGCGCCACCGGCGACCTCACGCTCCGCAAACTTCTCCCAGCGCTCTACCACCGTTTCAAGGACGGCCAGTTCTCGCCATCCTGCCGGATCATCGCCGCCGCGCGCTCGGATCTGACGGACGAGGCCTATCGCGATCGCGCCAAACAGGCGCTGAGTGAGCACGTGAACGCGGACGACCTGCCGCCGGACACGCAGGCGGCCTTTCTGACGCTCCTGCATTATGCGCGCGTGGACGGTTCCAAGGAGGATGGCTGGGAAGCGTTAGATGCGCTGTTCCATGATGGGCCGGACCGCATCCGCGTATTCTATCTCGCAACCTCACCGAATCTCTATGGTGCCGTCTGTCAGAACCTGAAGCGTCAGGGTCTGGTGACAGAGAAATCCCGCGTGGTTCTGGAAAAACCGATCGGCCACGATCTGGCGTCCGCGCGCGAAATCATCGAGCAGGTCGGCTGCGTTTTCTCGGAATCTCAGACATATCGGATTGACCATTTCCTCGGCAAGGAAACTGTACAGAACCTTCTCGCCTTGCGGTTTGCCAATGTGATCTTCGAGCGGCTTTGGAACGCCGACGTGATCGACCATGTGCAGATCACCGTGGGCGAGACCGTGGGCGTGGAAGGCCGCGGCGACTATTACGATCATTCGGGGGCGCTGCGGGACATGGTGCAGAATCATCTGCTCCAGCTGGTCTGCCTGCTGGCGATGGAGGCGCCCATCAGCTTGCAATCCGATGCCCTGCGCGACGAAAAGCTAAAGGTGCTGCGCGCGCTGCGGCCGATGGCCGCGCACGAGGTGAGCCAGCTGACCGTGCGGGGCCAGTACGTTGCCGGCGCGGTGGGCGGCAAATCTGTAGATGGCTACATCAAGGATCTGAATGGCACCACGGGTGAGGAGCGCACCAGCGAGACGGAAACCTTCGTCGCCATCAAGGCGGAAGTGCGCACGTGGCGCTGGGCGAAAGTGCCGTTCTATTTGCGAACGGGCAAGCGTCTGCCGCAAAAGGTCTCCGAAGTGGTGATCCAGTTCCGAGATGTTCCGATCAGCGTGTTTCCACGTGACGCGGCCGAGATGCAGCCGAACCGCTTGGTAATCCGCCTCCAGCCGGAGGAGGGGATGCGCCTGGGCATGATGACCAAGGATCCGGGGCCGGGCGGCCTGCGTCTGCGGCCGGCGGAGCTGGATATAAGTTTTGAAAAGGCCTTTTCCATACGCTATCCAGACGCCTATGAGCGCCTGCTAATGGACACCGTGCGAGGCAATTCCACCCTGTTCATGCGCCGTGACGAGGTTGAGGCCGCCTGGCTGTGGGTGGAACCCATCCTGGAAGCATGGCGGACAAATGGAGAGCGGCCCCGCCCTTACGCAGCAGGAAGCTGGGGGCCGACAGCGGCGATCGCACTCATTGAGCGCGACGGCCGGACCTGGCACGAAGAACTGGAGTGAGGAACGGCGACGTGTTCAGAGAGAAGAGCCTGTTCCCTAAATCTGCACGACTGTATTGAGGTCGAACGTCGAACCTGGCGGATTTTCGCCGATTCGCACGGACGTTGGCGTTGCCATGTGATACGGGGGCACAGGCAGATTGTAAGGCGCTGGCACGCCCGAGTATACGCGGCCAGCCAGGTCATACTTGGACCCATGACACGGGCAGAAATACCCGCCTGGCCAGTTCGGCGCCGGATCCGTGGCACTGATGTTCGGGTAAAACGTCGGCACGCAGCCTAGATGTGTGCAGATACCCACCATAACCGCATAGGTGGGGTCCACGGACCGGTGCCAATTCTGCGCATAATCGGGCTGTTGCAGCACGTGAGATGCCGGGTCGCTGAGCACGCGCGTGTATTTCGCGTCCTGCAGTGTCGCGATGCCGGCCGGCGTGCGATGCACGATGAAGATCGGCTTGCCGCGCCACACCACCACGATCTGCTGGCCGGGGGCCAGCTTGCTCACATCCACGTCGATCGGCTCGCCAGCGGCCAGCGTGTCCGCGGCTGGCTGCATGCTGTCAATGAACGGCCAGACGATTGCACCCGCCGCCACCCCAGCGCCGGCTAAGGCCAGCAAAGTGAGAAAATCACGGCGGCCAGGCTCCCCTGCCTTTGCATGGGGTGAGGTGGCGCTGTGCGTGGTCGAAGACATGATTCACCCTTTTGAGAAGCGTCGGCGCATGCTGCACCCGCTAATTGGTCTGCAAATCGGATTTTGGCTAGTCCCCGGTTAGTGCACGCAATCGTTCCACCCCAAAACCACGCTCGACGCCCACACCCAGGGGTGGCATTGTGCCTGGGCAGCACCCGCCTTAGGCCGCCATGCTAAACCGTTTACTACCAAAAATTCGTCAAGGTGCCGTTACAGCTCTGGGGAGCAGTGAGGGAGATGAGTGAGACGCTCGGTCCGACGGTGAATCCCGCACCGTCGTTTCGTGAGTTCTTCTATCACGCGCTTTACTACCGCCGTTCCGCGTGTTTGGCCGGGGCTGCTGTCGTGGGCACTGCACTCCTGGTCGCTGCCATCCTGCCCCCTAGCTATCGGGCGAAAGCTGTCTTGGCTGTGCTGCCGGCACCCGAATTCACTGTCCGCGCTGCCGCAGGCTCGCATGAAATAAATGCGAGCGCGCTGGCGCTCGATCAAATCATGAAGGCCGAGACCGAAATACTCGAGAGTCATGACCTGCATCGCGCCACCCTCCGTCGTGAGGGGCCCGCTCTTCTCTATCCGGATGTGTATCGGCCGGCGGAACGGAGCCTCCTCCGCCGGTGGCTCCATGCGGCCTTTGGCGTCCTGCTTTCGCCCTGGCGCATACCCCCGATCGATCCGGCGGCTGCGCGCGAGGAGGAAGGACTGCGTCGTTTCCAGTCGGATCTGAAAGTCCTGCCCGCCAAGGACGCAAATATCATCACCATCTCGTTCGATGGCAGAACGGGGCAGGATGCCGCGGACACGCTGAACCTGCTCCTATCACTGTATGCCGCGCGGCGGAGCAAGCTTTATGATGACCCGCAACTGGACGTCGTCCGGCAGGAGGCGGAGGTTGGTGCCAGGATGGTTGCGCAGGCCGATACGCAGCTGGCCGCCTTCAAGCAAAACCACCATATTTCCGACTATGACGCCCAGCGGGACATGCTGCTGCGCCGCAGGAGCGCGGCGGATCAGGCCGCTGATGACGCCGCCGCCGGAGTCAGTGAGCACCAGGCGAGATTTGCCGCGCTGTCCGTCCAGCTTCGGCTTCAGCAACCAACCATTGGCATCTACTCGGAACAGGATACGGATACGCGGCTGGTGACCGTCAACGCCAGCCTGGAAGCGGTGCGTGCGCGGCTTGCCTCGGCGCGGGAAAAATATCGGGAGACAAGCCGCATGGTCGGCCAGCTCCGCGCAGAATTGGCGGCTCAGGAGCAGGAGCAGGCGCGCCTGCGACGCGACGCCACGCTTTCCGTCGTCAGGCAGGGGCGGAACCCTGCCATCGATCCGCTGCGTCTCGACAGCGCGCGCGAGATGGCGGAACTCGCCGCATCACGCGCCCGGCTTGCAGCCGCGCAGGATGAGAGCGGCCGTCTTTCCGGGTTGCTTGCCACGCTTGACACCGATGCTGCGGCCATGGCGGCACTGCAACGTCAGCGCAGCAATGCGGATGAAAATTATCGCACGGCAAGCCGTATCTTGGCCGAACGCCATTTGAGCGAAGCCGAAGAGGCGCGGCGGTTGGCGAATGTGCGCGTGATCCAGCCGGCTAGCGTGCCGCAGACGCCGCAGTCCACACCTCTGCTGGTTATTGCGGCCGGTTTGATCTCCGGGGTGTTGACCACCTTCGGCGCAGTCTTTGTTGGATTCCAGCTCCGTCCAGTGTTTCTGACCGGCGAAGGCCTGGAAGCGGCGACTGGTCTTCCAGTTCTCGCGGTATTCCTTCGAAACGAAAACGCCGCCGGCGTCGGCCGGGTGCCCGCCTAGCGGGCGTCTCCGGCAACCGCTTCAGTGGCCAACGGCTCTGCCCAGCTTCAAAGCGCCCGCTTATGAAACTTCATTGTCATGCCCTCGGCCGGACGCATGGTGACGCGCAATTTCGGTGTGGGCGTAAACCCGGACGGAACCGACAGCCGAGCCGCCGGCAGCAGGGTCGCCAAAATCGCCGCCGACTCCAAAAGCGCGAACCCCATGCCGATGCAGATGCGGGGGCCGGCGCCAAACGGCAGATATGACCAGCGATGCCGGGCCTTCACCGCGTCAGGAAGAAAACGGTCCGGATCGAACGCCGTGGGGTCCGGCCAGAGGCGATGGTGCCGATGGATGGCGTAAATCGGCACGAAAACATTGTCACGCGGGCTGACGTCAATCCCGCCGATCGTTACCGGGCGGATCGACTGCCGCACGACCATAGCCACTGGAGGATAGACCCGCATTGCTTCCTGGATCACTTGCCGTGTGTAGGTGAGATCAGCCACCTGTGCCGCTTCAAGCGGGGCACCGCCCGTCACGCGATCGATCTCTTCCAGCACTCGCCGTTCGACTTGCGGATGGCGGGCCAACAAGAAGAAGGTCCACGTTAGCGCAAGCGCCGTGGTCTCATGGCCAGCGCCGATGAAGGTCAGGATGTTGTCCCTGATGTCCACATCGCTCAGACCCTCGCCCGTTTCCGGGTCCTTTGCATCCAGCATCAGGCTGAGAAGATCATCCCGCCGCTCGCCCGTGCCGCGCCGCTCGGCGATGTTGGCGCTGACCATCTGCCGCAGATAGTCTCCGCCACGGTCCGAGCGTCCCTTGCCGGGGAACGGTGTCCACATCGGCGCGCCCAGCGCGGACAGCGCCGTCGCCCAACTGGTGGACTCAAGGAAGTCGCGGATGCTGGTCTCAACCTTGGCCACATCGGTGTCGCCGCGGCCAGACAGCATCGTCTCGAGAATGATGTCGAACGTCACCCGCATCATCTCACGGGAGATTTCAAGCTCCGTGCCCTCCGGCGTTGCCTCCCAATGACGCCGCATCTCCCGCGCCGCATGGATCATTGCAGGCAGGAAGGTGTTCACGTGGGATGGCCGGAACACGGGTGCCGCAACCCGGCGCTGCAGCCGCCAGCGTGCCCCCTCCGCTGTCAGGATGCCTTGGCCGAGGGCAGGCTCCAACGCCCGCCGCATCGGCTCCGCCTTAATGAAGCTCTCCGCGTCGTCCACCATCACCTGCTGAACAAGGTCGGGTTCGCACACGAAAATGGTGTTGCGGCCCAACATCCTGGTGACGGTGATCGGTTGGGAATAAACCGCGTCCGGCCAAGCCTCCATCGGGTTTCGGATCAGCTTGCGCAGCGTCCGCAATGTGCCGAGGAAATTCGGCGCGATCACTGGCATGGCGGCGGTAGCACTCATCGAACGTCTCCCCGAACGCGGACAAAGGGCGTCATCACAAAGTTAACACCGTTATGTTAACAATGGTTCCCCACTTCCGCAATCCCGTTTTCCGACGACCTAGCCGATGACGCGCAACCGCCCGCGCTCCGCTGCACCCAGTTCGCGATAGCAGTCGAGGTAGTCGTTGGCCATGCGCCGCGCAGTAAATCGTGTTTCGAACTGATTGCGCACCTCTGCCCGGGATAACCCGGGGAGCCGGCTGACCGCGGAGATCGCGCTTGTCTCGTCCTCCACAATGAAGCCGGTGATGCCGTCATCGATGATCTCGGGCACAGAGCCCCGGTTGAAGGCGATGACCGGGGTGCCGCAGGCGATGGACTCGATCATCACCAGGCCGAACGGCTCCGGCCAATCGATCGGTGTCAGCAGCCCCACGGCGCCGGACAGAAACTCCGGCTTCTCCCGGTCGCCGATTTCACCAATCAATTCAACGCCGCCGTCTGCAAGCATCGGTTTTATAACTGCGTCGAAATACTCCTGGTCCGCGCGGTCCACCTTGGCGGCCATCTTGAGCGGAATGCCGGCTGCCCGGGCG
>CAZZYR010000055.1:0-1618 GCA_964658235.1 uncultured Acetobacteraceae bacterium
GGGTTTGGGAAACTGTTGGGAGAGCATTGTTCCGGGACTTTTCCGGGGTGACGCTCACGGAAGCGGTGAAGGACACATACGCGGCGCTGCCATTGGCTGCGCCGGCGCGGCGGCGGGTTGTCCTGTCTGAGGCAGCCTAGCGGTTCGCGGCCGGTGGTGCGGCCTTGCCTTCCCCTGCCTTACCCACGATATTCGGCCGCGGGAGGTCAGCGGCGGACGGGCGCCCTGCCAACCCGGTCAGGTCCGGAAGGAAGCAGCCGCAGTGGGTCAACGCACGGGTCGTTTTGTTGGCCTCCCACCAGAATTTGCCGCAGTGGCGGCCGAGGGGCCCGCCAAGCTTCATGTCTGACGAACTTGACCAGGAACTGCTGCCGGCGCCGGTGCCGGAGGGGCCTGGTCTGTTTGGCGACCCGCCACCGGCAGCCAAGTCGGCGGAGTCGGCGGCCGCCACGCCGTACCGCGTGCTGGCGCGCAAATACCGGCCAACCACCTTCGATGACCTGATCGGCCAGGATGCGCTGGTTCGGATTCTGCGCAATGCGTTCGCGCAGGGGCGGATTGCCCACGCCTTCATGCTGACTGGCGTGCGCGGCGTGGGCAAAACCACCACGGCGCGCATCATCGCGCGCGCGCTGAATTGCGTGGGCCCGGACGGTGCTGGGGGCCCCACGCCGGACCCGTGCGGGGTCTGCGACAACTGCCGGGCGATCCTGGCGGACCGCCATCCGGACGTGATCGAGATGGACGCGGCCTCCCGCACCGGCGTGGATGACGTGCGCGAGATCATCGAGGCGACGCGTTTTCGCCCGATGCAGGCGCGCACGAAGGTGTTCATCGTGGACGAGGTGCACATGCTGTCCCGCAACGCGTTCAACGCGCTGCTGAAGACGCTTGAGGAGCCACCGCCGCACGTAAAATTCGTGTTTGCGACGACGGAAATCCGCAAAGTGCCGGTGACGGTGCTGTCGCGTTGCCAGCGTTTCGATCTGCGGCGGATCCCGGTGGCGATGCTGGCGGCCCATTACGCCAAGATCGCCGCGGCCGAGGCCGTGGCCGTGGAGGATGAGGCTTTGGGCGCGATCGCGCGGGCGGCGGACGGCTCCGTGCGGGATGGGCTTTCGCTGCTTGACCAGGCGATCGCGCAGGGCGTGGGCGCAAACGGCACGGTCTCCGCCGCCTCGGTTGCGGACATGCTGGGGATTGCCGATCGCGGCGTGGTGTTCGACCTCATGGAAGCCGCAATGGCTGGGCGCGTGGCCGACGTGCTTGCGATCACGGACCGGGCGCATGCCTTGGGTGCCGATCCAGGCGTGCTGCTTGGCGACCTGCTGGAGTTGACACACACGCTGAGCCGGCTGCGCTCCGTGCCTGAGCTGCGCCAGTCTCCGGAATTGCCGGAGGCGGAGCGGGTGCGTGGCGGCGCCATGGCCGATGCGCTGCCAATCCCGGTTCTGGCGCGCGCCTGGCAGATGCTGCTGAAGGGTTGCGCGGAGGTGGAGACGGCGCCGGACCGCCGCGCGGCCGCGGACATGGTGCTGATCCGGCTTTGCCATGTGTCCGATCTGCCGCCGCCTGGCGAGCTGGTCCCGCCCGACGGTGCGCCACTCGGCGGCGGCGT
>CAZZYR010000055.1:1628-10053 GCA_964658235.1 uncultured Acetobacteraceae bacterium
GCCGGTCGCCACGGCGGTGTCGCCCGCCTCTCCCGCATCGGGCGGTGGCGGCGGCGCGCGGGCCCTGGCGGTGGGTGCAGCCGCCAGGGCACAGGAGGTGCCGGCGGAACACGCCGTACCGAAACTCGGGTCTTTCCGCGACGTGCTGGCGCTGGCAGCGGCCGAGCGGGAGGTTCTGCTGCATGGACACCTGCTGCACTCGGTTCATCTGGTCCGGTGGGCGCCCCCGGTCATCGAGCTTCGGCCGCAGCCGGACGCGCCGCGAGACCTGGCGCCGAGGCTGGGTGCGCTGCTTCTGCGGACGACAGGCACGCGCTGGACGATTGCGATCAGCACGCAAGGCGGAGCGGCGACGCTGGCCGAGCAAGGCAACGCGGCGGACCTGGCGCGCCGGACCTCGGCGGCGGATCATCCGCTGGTGCGCGCGATCATGGACGCGTTTCCCGGCGCGCGTATGGAGGCGGTGCGCGATCCCGGCAGTGACGCGTATGGGCTCCCCGTGATGGGCGATGCCGCGTTGGATGCCCCGGACGCGCCGGGTTATACCTCTGATGACGAACTGGTCGAACCGGCAGACCTGATGGATGCACCAATCGAGATGGAGCCGCGTTTCCTGATGGAGACGTCACGTTGAACCGGCCTGGATACTGAAGGAATTGCAGCGATGAACATTGCAGAGATGATGAAGAAAGCCTCGCAGATGCAGGCCAAGATGGCGGAGATGCAGGCGAGCGTGGAGAAGATGGAGGTTGTCGGCGAGGCCGGTGCGAGCATGGTCGCCGTGACGCTGGCGGGCAAGGGGGAGCTGCGCCGGGTGAAGATAGATCCCAAGCTGCTCGATCCGGCAGAGATCGAGATGCTGGAGGATCTGATCGTGTCCGCCCACGCGGATGCCAAACGCAAGCTGGACGCGATGATGGCGGAAGAGATGAGCAAGGTGACGGGTGGGCTGGAGCTGCCCGCTGGTCTAAAATTGCCGTTCTAAGGCCCGGTTTGGCACATCGTTCTACTCACATCTAATAAGGGAATTTTCAATGACGGTTACTCGCATTTTCTCAACCGCGCTGGCGGCTGCATTTCTTCTCTCCTGGCGCGCGGACGCGGCCGGTGCGACGTCCGCGGCGGACCGTGCGTTCGTGGCCATGGTGAGCCAGGGCGGCATGTTCGAGGTCAAACTGGGCCAGCTGGCCGCCGAGCAGGGCGGCGTGCAGGATATCAAGGACCAGGGCGAAACCGAGGCTAACGATCACCAGAAGGTGGGCGACGGGCTGAAAGACGCAGCGGCGGATGCCGGCATCAGCTTCGACACCACGCTGAACGCGACATTCGAGAAGAAGCTCGATGCTATCAAGGCGCTTTCCGGCGCGGCGTTTGATCGCGCCTATCTGGCTGCGATGGAGGACGTGCACGCCAAGGACGGCGCCGCGTTCGCCAAGGAGGCGGCGTCGGGCGGCAATGCCAAGCTCCGTGCGTTCGCGGCGCAGACGCACCGGATCGTGCTGCGCCACATCGGCGAACTGAAGGCGGTGGGCGCCTGACGCTCTTGCCGATCAGGCGTCATCCCAGTGGGCGGTCCCGAACTCGATAGCCTGATCCAGAGCTTTTCCCGCCTGCCCGGGCTCGGGCAGCGTAGCGCCAGACGGCTCGTGCTCAAACTACTCCAGGCGCCGGAAACCCGCATGCTGCCGTTGGCCAACGCGCTGGCAGCCGCCGCGCGCGCGGTGCGCATGTGCAGCCAATGCGGCAACCTGGACAGCGTGGATCCGTGCAGTATCTGCGCCGATCCGGAGCGTGACCGTAGCATGGTGTGCGTAGTGGAGACCGTGAGTGATCTGTGGGCGCTGGAGCGCGCACGGGTGCATGCGGGGTTATATCACGTGCTGGGTGGCGCGCTGTCCGCTCTGTCTGGAACTGGGCCGGAGGATTTGAACCTTGCGCCGCTGCTGGCGCGGCTGGCGGAGAGCAATGTGGGCGAGGTGATCTTGGCACTGAGCGCCACAGTGGATGGGGCCGCCACCGCGCACTGGCTGGCGGACCGGCTGTCCGCCAGCCGGGTGCGGATCACACGGGTGGCGCAAGGCGTGCCAATCGGCGGGGCACTGGACGTTCTGGATGATGGCACTTTGGCGACGGCGTTGCGCGCCCGGCGTTAGGTCGCGTGGCCGCGTCGCTGCGTCACGCTGTGTCGTCCCAGCGCGACAGAAAAGTGTCTCTGCTGAATGCATCCAGCCGCCGCCGCGTCTGGCTATTGCGATCCGTCAGGCCCAGGAAACGCGCCGCGTTGGCGCCCATCAGGTCGTCCGGGTTCATGCCGAGTAGCGGTGCCAGGCAGTCGCGCATCTGTGCCACGTAGGACTCGGTGCCGCGGGACTGCGTCAAAAACATGTAGTCCGTGCCATACATGAGCCGCTTCCGTGCTGCCGGGTTCTGTCGCACAAGGCGCACCAGGGCGGTAATCGCAGACGCATCGCCGCCCTCAGGCGCGTCGCCGGCGGGCGCAAGCGTGGAGGTGCATTGCAAGACGCCATCAAAATCCGCGATGTCCGCGTAAAGATGCGGATACTCCGGTCGCCCAAGGGCCTCCACGACGGTGACGGGCCAAAGGCCGCCGGCCTGCGGCACAACGGTCGCCGCGCGTGAAGCGGCGAGATCCCAGACACCGCCGCAATGGGCGAGGTTGAGCCGAAGTGAGCGGAAACGCGGATCTTTCAGGACAGCAAGCCACCCCGCCGGGGTGCCCAGGCGTCCCGCGCCTTGGCTGGGATATTGGCTGTAGGAACAATGCGCCATGATGGGCACATCCTCGTCGACACTCCAGGTGTAGAGCGCGGCCAGCGCTCCATTCAGCCCGTCCGACCAGTTCCGCAACTGGCGCAGGCGCGCTGGATAAAGCGCCGCGTCCGCATCACTGTTGCCGGTTGGGCGGAAACCCATGAGCGGATAAAGTTTGACGCCGATGAAGCCCTTTGTGCGGACCGCCTCCCGCACTTGGTCGAACTGGGTGGGCGTGCGGCCGGCTTGCCGGTCCGCCACTTCGCGCCAGGGGCAGAAGGACACGAACGGGTGGACGGCGATGCCGGGATTGCCGGTGCGTTGGATGGCGGTCGCGGACACCGCGCTCATCACGCCAATCTGGTCTTCCAGCGGCGTCACATCCGCCGGGGGCGCGGTGGGATCGGGTTCATCGGTGGTGCTGGCGCGGTCATCCAGCCAGAAGCTGAAATCGATCAGGGCCGGGGTGAACAGGGCAATCTGCGTGCGATCCGCAGCCACCGGCAGGTCCACAAGGTCCCGGACAAGCTCCGCGCGGGTCTTTGTGAGCAGGGACGCAAAATACAGGATGCCGGACTGGTTCGCGGCGTGGGCGTTGACTGAGTCCGCCACCGCATCGGCCACGCGGGCGGCCTGGTCTGGCGCCACGGCCGCTGGCAGAGCGGCAGGTTTGAGAGTAGGGCCGCCGCCCGCCTTCCTTGGGCGGAAACCCGGGACGCCGGTGCCCGGCTGCATGGCGGCCAGATTCTGCAGGAAGGCAGCCCTGCGCTGCTGGGCTTGTGCTGTGCCACCGTTCACGCCGGCGGCCGCACCTGTTGGATTGTCTTGCGGCCCGTGCACCAGGCGCGAGGGCGCATGCGGCAGCAGCGCATGAACGCGCTGGATAACGCGCATGGTGCGCGCGTCCGGGGCGCTATCCTGCAGCGCGAGCGCGGCGTTGCGCGCATGCCTGCGAAAATTGCCGCTCGCCGACGCGAGGGCCGGTTGCTGCGTGCCATTATGAAGCGCCGCGATCTCCATGTCCGCGTCACGCGCGGAGGAATCCAACAGCAGCGCGATGAAGGTAACCAGGGCGCCGAACTGTTCGTCCGCGAAAGGGTCCGCCTCAAGGACCACATGCAGGACAAAGCCGGCAATCGGCAGATCCCGCGCGTTAAATGCATGGCAATGCACATCGATACCTTGCGCGGTGAGGGGGATGGGCGGGATGACGCTGGGCGGGGCAGTTGTGCTGCAACCGGCTGCGGCCAGCACGGCGAGCCGCAGAAGGTCCCGACGTGTGGCCCAAGGAGCTTCCTGCATGCGCGTCACTCCTTTGGAAGGGAGGCCGTCGATTTTATTACGTAATGAGAAAGGAAGAAAGCGCTTCTTTTTTGAAAAAAAAGCAAAAACTTTTCAGAATTGTGGTGTGGGCGCGACGTGTGCAAGCTGATTGGGACAGGCGCCTGCGCAGCAATTCGCAAAAGTCATTTGGTCTTTCTTTGGAAAAGGAACGCCTTGCCTAAACGCTCCGCGCCGCCAGAATGTCCCGAATCTCTGCCAGCAAAGTCTCGCTCGCCGGCGGAACAGTCGGTGCTTCTTCCTGCTTGCGCATGAAGCGCTGCATGGTGCGGACGAGCCAGAACACCACGAAGCCGACGATCAGGAACTGGAACACGGCGTTGAGGAACAGGCCGTAATTCATCGTGACCGCGCCGGCCGCCTTGGCGGCTGCGATGGTGGCCGCGTGCGGACCTTTGATCGTCAAGAACAGGTCCGAGAAATCCACGCCGCCGGTCAGGATCCCGACCACCGGCATGATCATGTCCTTCACCAGGCTCTGCACGATGCCGGTGAAGGCCGCGCCGATGATGATACCAACGGCCAGGTCCACTACGTTGCCGCGCATGATGAAGGCCTGGAAGTCACCAATCCAGCCTGGCTTGCTCAGCTTCAGTCGGTCCATCGTCAATCCCCAGGCCTTGATTGCCGGGGCTGCTTAGCCGGAACGTTCCGTCTGCTTCAAGTGTCGAAAGGTGTCGGGTTGCGGCCTTAGACGCTGCCGGTGACGTAGGCGCGCAGGCTGTCCACTTCCTGCGCCTGGTCGTCCAACTGGGCCTTCACCACGTCCCCGATGCTGATCATGCCGACCAGAACGTCGCCATCCAGGACGGGCAAATGGCGCACGCGGCTGGTGGTCATCAGCGCCATGGCCTGGTCCGTGGAGGTGGCCGGGGTGACGGTGTGGAGCAGGCGAGTCATTAATTGGCCAGCGGTCATGTCCAGGCAGGCCGCGCCTTCGCGCGCCAGGCAGCGGACGATATCGCGCTCACTGACGATGCCCATCAGGGCGCCTGTGGAGTCCCGCACCAGCACGGCGCCGATGCGCCATTCGGCCAGCATTGTGGTGACGTTGGAGATTTGGGTGGTGGGAGCAACGGAGGCGATCTCCGTGCCTTTGTCGCGCAGGATGGCGGCGACGGTCATGGTGCAGGCTCCCTCGCAATGTTTCATTGCGGGCGTGCGGCCCCGGCATGGGCCTCCGCCCGATCGCCGACTTTGCGACCGGGTGGCCTAGATTGCAAACTTTGCCCGTGCAGCGCAGCAAAAACCGCTTCGGACGGTAAGACGGCTATTCGGACAGCCCCGAGTTCCGTGCGGCCTCCAGGGCAGTCAGGCGCGATTCGAGCGCGGCGAGGCGGGCTTCGGCGGCTTCCTGGCCGGCGCGAGCGCGGGCGGCGAGCTCGGCGACTGCGTCCAGCTCTTCCCGCCGGACCAGCTCCAGCTTCCGGATGGTCTCGTCCACGCGGGCGCGGACCATGGCCTCGGTCTCCTCGCGCAGGCCTGCCAGGGCGGACAGCGCGCCGCCGGCCACGCCGGCGAGGTCATCGAAGAAGCGGGGGCGTTCTGCCATGGGCTGGTCTCCTGGAGGGCGCGGGTTTGTGTCGCGCGGCGGCATCCCTATAACGCGCGGCATGATCCTGGTCACCGGCGGCGCCGGCTTCATCGGCAGCGTGCTGCAGGCTGCCCTCGTTGCACGAGGGCGCGAGACCGTGATCGCGGACCGGCTAGGGTCCAACGGCAAGTGGCGCAACATCGCCCGCCACCCGCCTGCGCGGCTGGTTCATCCCGCAGAGCTGGACGCGTTCCTGGCGACGGAGCCGCCGGTGGAGTCGGTGGTGCATATGGGCGCCATCAGCGGTACGCTGGCCACGGACGGCGACCATGTGTGGCGCACCAACGTGGAGCTGAGCCTGAAGCTCTGGGCCTGGTGCGCGCAGCGGGGCGTGCGGTTCATCTACGCGTCGTCGGCTGCCACCTATGGCGATGGCGCAGCCGGTTTCGATGACGATCCGGCGTTGCTGGAGCGCCTGGAGCCGCTGAACCTGTATGGCTGGTCCAAGCACGTGTTTGACCTGCGGGTGATGGCCATGCTGCGCGCCGGCGCACCGCAGCCGCCGCAATGGGCCGGCCTGAAATTTTTCAACGTTTACGGCCCGAACGAATACCACAAGAACGGCATGGTCTCCGTGGTGAAGGTCAAGCATGACGAGTTGATGGCCGGGCATCCCGCGCGGCTGTTCCGCTCGCGGGAGCCGAACCTGCCTGACGGCGCGCAAGCGCGTGACTTCATCTGGGTGGGCGACGTGGTGGACGTGATCCTTTGGCTGCTGGAGACCCCATCCGCCTGCGGGCTGTTCAACGTCGGCACAGGCGTGGCGCGCACCTATCTGGAGCTTGCCCATGCCGTGGCGGCGGCATCCGGCACAGACGCCAGGGTGGAGTTCGTGGACATGCCGGACGCGCTGCGCCCGCAGTATCAGTCCTACACATGCGCGCGGATCGACCGGCTGCGGGCCGCCGGCTATGCCAAGCCGTTCACAAGCCTGGAGGATGGCGTGGGGCTGTATGTGCGCGACTATCTGAGCCGGGCAAACCCTTACCGATGAGCGTTCACCAATGAGCGCGCCATTGCAGTTCCCGCAATTCGACCCCGTCATCCTGCATGTGGGGCCGCTGTCCATCCGCTGGTATGCGCTGGCTTACATCACCGGATTGGTGACCGGCTGGCAGGTGATGCGCCGCCTGGTGCGCCAGACCCCCGCGGTGGCGACCGTTGAACAGACCGACGATTTCCTGACCTGGGCCACGTTGGGCGTGGTGCTGGGCGGCCGGCTCGGCTACTGCCTGTTCTACCAGCCTAGCCACTATCTGACGCATCCGCTGGAGATTGCCGCGGTATGGACAGGCGGCATGAGCTTTCACGGCGGCATGCTCGGCGTGGTCACGGCCATCATCCTGTTCTGCCGCCGCAATCGCATCCCCATCCTGGGCTTTGCCGACCGGATGGCGATCGTGACGCCGATCGGGCTGGGGCTTGGCAGGATCGCCAACTTCATCAATGGCGAGCTGTGGGGCCGCCCGGCGCCGGACTGGCTGCCCTGGCGCATGATCTTTCCCCGCAGCGAGGACGGCATTCCGCGCCATCCGAGCCAGCTCTACCAAGCGCTTATGGAAGGCCTGCTCCTGTTTCTTGTCGTGTGGCTGCTGTCCAGGCGCGTATATATCCGGGCGCGTTTCGGGACGCTGACCGGCATCTTCCTGATCGGCTACGGGCTGGCGCGGATCATTGGAGAGATGTTCCGCCAGCCGGACGCGTTCCTAGGGTATCTGTGGAGCGGGGCCACCATGGGTCAACTTCTATCGTTCCCGATGATCCTGGCCGGGATCGGACTGATCGCCTTCGCCCGGACCCGCCCGCCGGCTCCGCTCGAAATTGTCTGACCCGCCTGAGCGGCTGGACGCGTTCATGGCGCGGGCGAACGCCGCATATTACGCAACGCACGATCCGTTTGCCGATTTCACCACGGCGCCGGAGATCAGCCAGATGTTCGGCGAGCTTGTGGGCGCTTGGCTTGCGGTGATGTGGACGAACATGGGCGCGCCTGATCCGGTTCTGCTGATCGAAGCCGGGCCCGGCCGCGCGACCCTGATGGCGGATGCACGCCGGGCCCTGGCGCGGGTTTCGCCGGCATTCATGCGCGCCGCGCGCGTGCATCTGATCGAGACGTCTGCCCGGCTGCGCGCCGAGCAGGCTGCGCGCGTTCCGGACGCAGAGTGGCACGATGCGCTGGAGAGCGTCCCAGAAGGTCCCGCGTTGCTTGTGGCCAACGAGTTCCTCGACGCGCTGCCGATCCGCCAGTTCGTGCGCAGGGGAGCGGGCTGGATGGAGCGGAATGTATTGGGTGGCGCGTTTGTGGAGCGCGCGTGTGCGGGACCGGATAGGGACGCGGCCGAGGCTGAGGTGGTGGAAATAGGCGAGGCAGGCCTGGCTTGGACGGCTGCGCTGGCGGCGCGCCTGGCGCGGCAGGGCGGCGCGGCGTTGATCGTGGATTACGGCACCGCGGAGACGGGCACGGGCGCCAGCCTGCAGGCGCTGCGCGGCGGCAAGCCGGCCGATCCGCTGACCGACCCAGGGAGCGCCGACCTGACAGCACATGTGGACTTTGCCGCCCTGGCGCGTGCGGCGCGGGCGGCGGGAGCGGCTGTTTGGGGGCCGGTGACGCAAGGAGATTTCCTGTCGCGGCTTGGCCTGGGTGCGCGTGTGGCGCGGCTGGCGGAAGCCCGGCCCGAGTGCGGCGACGCGATTCGTGGCGCGGCTTTGCGGCTGACG
>CAZZYR010000056.1:0-9948 GCA_964658235.1 uncultured Acetobacteraceae bacterium
AGGCATGCGGAAGCGCTGGCGGCGATAGCGGCGGGAGATGCGGCGGCGTTGGCGACGGCGATCGAGATGGATGTGCGCGATGGGGTTGGGCATTTAGGCAAGGAAGCAGTTCTTTTTTGAAAAAAAGAACCAAAAAACTTTTATCCATTTGGTCGGCGACAGCACTGACAAAGGTTTTTTGCTTCTTTTTTTGCAAAAAAGAAGTGCTTGCTTTCTCTCGTTTGAAAATGTGATCACATTAGCCATGGACACTCTCAGCCTGCGTGCGCGCGATGCACGCCATCATATTCACCCGTTCAGCGACATGGCCGCGCTGAACGCTGAAGGCACGCGCATCATCACGCATGGCGACGGCGTGTGGCTGACGGATGTCGACGGGCGGCGCTACCTGGATGCGTTTTCCGGACTATGGAACGTAGCGGTTGGATATGGCCGGCATGAAATCGCGGATGCGGTTCATGCGCAGATGCTGGCGCTGCCGTTCTACAACAATTTCTTCAAGTCAACGACGGTGCCGGCAATCGAACTGGCAGAGATATTGTCGGAACTGGCGCCGGGGTTCAGCCGGACGTTCTTCACCAATTCCGGGTCCGAGGGAAACGACACCGTCATCAGGATGGTGCGGCATTACTGGCAACTGCGTGGCAAGCCGGGCAAGACGCATTTCATCGCGCGGCATAACGGGTATCACGGCAGCACAATCGGGGGCGCCAGCCTGGGGGGGATGGCGTGGATGCACACGCAGGGCGGATTGCCTATCCCGGGCGTGATCCACGTGGCCCAGCCCTGGTGGTGGGGCGAAGGCGGCCAGATGAGCCCGGACGAGTTCGGGCTGTGGGCGGCCCGCGAGGTGGCGCGCGCGATCGATGAGGTCGGCGCTGAGCACGTGGCGGCGTTCATCGGCGAGCCGGTGCAGGGCGCCGGCGGCGTGATCATGCCGCCGGACACGTATTGGCCGGAGGTGGAGCGGATATGCCGCGCGCGCGACGTGCTGATCGTGAGCGACGAGGTGATCTGCGGCTTCGGCCGGCTGGGGAGCTGGTTCGGCAGCCAGCATTACGGGTTCTCGCCGGATCTGATGACGATCGCGAAGGGGCTGACCTCCGGCTATCTGCCGATGGGCGGGGTGATGGTGGCCGATGGGGTAGCGGACGTGCTGGCGGCGGGCGGGGACTTCAACCACGGCTACACGACCAGCGGGCACCCGGCCTGTGCCGCGGCGGCAATTGCCAATCTGGGGATCCTGCGCGGCGAGGGCCTGGTGGACCGGGTAAGGGACCGGATCGGGCCCTATCTGGCGGCGCGGTGGCTGGCGCTGGCGGAGCATCCGCTGGTGGGCGAGGCGCGGATGGTGGGGCTGATCGGGGCGCTGGAGCTGACGCCCGACAAGGTGCTGCGTACGCGGTTTCCCAAGGCGGGCGAGATCGGGACGGTGTGCAGGGATATTGCCTATGGCATGGGGCTGATCTTGCGGGCGACGGGAGACTGCATGCTGGTGGCCCCGCCATTCGTGTTGAGCGAGAGCGAAGCGGAAGAGCTGGTGGCGCGGACGCGGGCGGCGCTGGACGGGACCCTGGCGGAGGTGCGCAAGCGCGGGTGGATGTGATAGCGGGGGGTGCCGGGCGCATCCGCCCAAGGAGCCACTCTGATGCGCCTGTTCGCCACCGCCACGCTGCTTTGCCTGATTGGATCCCCTGCCCTGGCGGATTCGGCCTGTGATCATCCGAATGACGATTTCGATGGGCTTTATTGCCTGAACAAGGTGTATCAGCAGGCCGATGTAGATCTGAACACGGCGTTTGGGCAGCTAAAGGGCAAGCTCGATGAGACTGGACGGGCAGCGTTGAAGAGCGGGCAGCTGAGCTGGATACGGACTCGCAACGCAGACTGCAGCAAGCGCGAGGACACAGGGTTCTACGTCAACCTGCGTTGCGCGACAAAATCCACGATCTTGCGGACGCAATTCCTGCAGGACAGGGTGCGTGAGTGCGTTAGTTCCGGGTGCATGAACAGCCGGCTGAACTAGGCGAGAAGATGGAAGACACGAACCCCATCACCCGCGCGCTGTGCGCGGCGATCATGCACAGCACGGAGCCGATGGTGCTGAGCGATCCGCATGGCGCGGATCATCCGATGATTGCAATCAACCCGGCGTTTGAAGCACTGACGGGCTACAAGGCATCGGACACGCTCGGCCGGAACTGCCGTTTTCTGCAGGGCGAGAACACGGACCAGAAGACGCGGGCGCGGATCAAGGCAAGCCTTGCGGCACGCCGCGGCTGCGTGGAGTGGATCGTGAACTATCGGTCCAACGGCGAGATGTTCTGGAACTTGCTATTCCTGTCGCCGGTGTTCGGGCGGGACGGGGGGCTGCTCCATTACTTCGGCAACCAGCGCGATATCACGCAAGGCGCGCCGCCGAGTTTGCCTGATTATACGCTGGGACGAGCGGACATGCCGGCGGAGGGCAAGATCGCGTTCAATGCGGCTTTGCTGGGGCTGCTGGAGGAGAAAGGCAACGCGGACACCTCCGCACGCAATCTGGAACGGCTGGTGGCGGCGGCGCGCGCGCTGGATCAGGTGACGACGCGGTTGGTGCCGGCCAGGTGGGAAATGCCGTAAGGAAAGAAGGCGTTCTTTTTCGAGAAAAAGAACCAAAAAGCTTTTGTCGGTGCTGTCGCGGACTCAAGGTCTAGGCCGTGGTTTCGACGGACCAGGTTGCTGAGCGGATATGAGGGGAGCGCACAAGGGCGGCAACCACCGCATCCAGTTCCTCCTCCCCGGCGGCGCTCGGCACCAGGATCGCGGCAAGTTCGATCTGGTCTTCCGAATCCGATAAGGTTTCGACCTCGCGTATGGGCAGGCTGGCGGCGTCCAGAGCAGCGTCCAACAAGTCACGTACGGCGGACACGTGTTCACGGCAGCACAAGACGTGCACACGGTATTCGGCTTCGGTGACAGAGGCGGTGATGGGGCGGCGGTTGATCCAGTTGACCGCGGGGCGCAGCAGCGTGTTGCCGGCCAGGACGAATATGGCCAAGGCGGCCGCCTCGCCTGGCATGCCACTGCCTGCGAAGGTGCCGACGGCGGCGGAGCACCAGAGCGTGGCAGCGGTGTTGAGGCCGCGGATGTTGGTGCCGTCCTTCAGGATGACGCCGGCGCCGAGGAAGCCGATGCCGGAGACGACGTAGCTGATGATGCGAGTGGCGCCTTCGGCGCCCATCAGGCGCAGGCCGAGATCAGAGAAGGCGGCGGCGCCAAGGGCCACGAGCACGTTGGTGCGCAGACCGGCGTTGCGCTGGCGCCACTGACGCTCCAGGCCGATGGCGGCGCCAAGGGCGAAGGCGGTGGCCAAGGCGGCCAGCGTGTGGGCGAAGGGGGAGCGCAGGAGGTCCGGCAGCGTTGGCATGGCTGGGCGCTATCACCGGGCGGCGCCGTTTTACAAGCACAGGGGTTGGCGATGGAGCGGCGGGCGTTTGGGCGAACGGGGGTGGACGTGGCGCGGCTTGGCCAGGGGACTTGGCGCATGGGGGATGGCGACGGCCGGGCGGCGGTGACGGCGCTGCGCCGCGGGCTGGATTTGGGCATGACGCATGTGGATACGGCCGAGATGTATGAGGGGGCGGAGGCGATCGTGGGGGAGGCGATCGGCGGACGGCGGGAAGAGGTGTTCCTGGTGTCCAAGGTGCTGCCGTCCAATGCGTCGCGCTCCGGCGTGGTGGCGGCGTGCGAGCGGTCCTTGAAGCGGTTGGGGACGGATCGGCTCGATTGCTATCTGCTGCACTGGCCGGGGCGGTATCGGCTGGAGGAGACGATTGCGGGCTTTGAGCGCCTGGTGGCCGATGGAAAGATTCGCAGTTGGGGCTTGAGCAATTTCGATGTAGACGGGCTGGAGCAGGCGCTGCTGATTGCGGGGCCGGGGCGGATCGCGTGCAACCAGGTATTGTATCATCTGGGCGAGCGCGCGATCGAGCATGCGGTGCTGCCGTGGTGCGCGGCGCAGGGCGTGAGCGTAGTGGCGTATAGTCCGTTCGGGAGCGGGGATTTTCCGGGGGTGCGGTCCGCGGGTGGACGGGTGCTGGCGGAGGTTGCGGCCGCGCACGGGGCGACGGCGCGACAGGTGGCTTTGGCGTTCTTGCTGCGGGAGGCAGGGGTTTTTGCGATTCCGAAGGCGGGGGATGTGGCGCATGTGGAGGAGAATGCGGGAGCGGACGGATCGCTTTTGAGTGCGGCGGAGGTGGAGAAGATTGCGGCGGCGTTTCCCCTGGGGGCGCGAGGGCGCTTGCCGATGATTTGAGGTCGGGAGACGCGTCTTTTCGAAACAGTAATCCGCGATTGAGGTCGCGGCTCCGAATGGGTTCATGCTCTTGGTCGCTCGACTGAAGACCTTTTATTTATCGGCGGTGGCGGTGGCGGGCGCCGCGCTGGTAATTTTCCTGCGCAGCATCGATACGTTTCTGCATCCCATTTCGGGATGGGAGGACGCGACGCAGGGCCTGAACGTCGCGTCTGCGCCGGGGGCTGGGTTGTTGCATTGGTACGCAGGATATGTGTCCGTGTTGCCGAATCTGGTGGATTGGGCTGCCTTACGGATGCTGCCTCTGCAAGCGGTGCCGTTTGCGCAGGCGTATTTTGGGCTGGCGGCGTCGGCGTGTGTGGCGGCGGGGGTTGCGGGTTTCTTGCAGCATGCGGCGGGGTGGCGACCCGCGCGGGCGGCAGCTGGCGGATTTTGCGTGGCCTGCCTGCCTTGGGGGGACGTAGCAGCGGTTTCGAACACGGAATTTTCCATCTGGCCACTGCTGGCGGTGCTTCTGCTGACGGCGTTGAACCCTGTTCCAGCCACGATGTTTGGCAAGGCCGCATTTGTGGCGTGGCGTGTGGGGGTGACCGCGTCGATCCCCGTCTCGGTCATCTGTCTGCCGATATGGCTCGTTGTGGCGTGGCGAGGCCGTCGCGACGCAGGCCGGCTGGCGGTGTACGTGGGTTTGGCTGCGGCGACGCTCGCGTATCTGGCGTTTGGCGTGGAGCACGGGGGTGCGCATGGGATGGGCGTTGCTGGCGTTCTGGGCGGTATGGGTGCCGCGCTGCGGCTGGCAACGGAGAAGTCCCTGCTGGCACTCAGCGTTCGTGATGTTCTGCGGGTGAATTTTGGTGCGGTGAACAGCGTTTTTGCTGGTTTTGCCCTGGCCGCGGCCGCATGGGGGCTCTGGTGTCTACCCGTGCGGGCGCAGGGTGGGCGATCCATGCGGCTCGCGGCGGTGTGGCTGGTGGGGCTTCTGCTGGCGGTTTGCATGGCGTGCGGACTGGGGCGCGGTGTGGCCAACGGCCCGGCATTCGTGCTTGCCTCGCCGCGGTATCATTATGTGCCGCAGATCCTGTGGCTGGTGATTTTCGCTGTTGTTCTCGGATCCGTGGCGGGGCGGTGGCGAGCGCCGGTGATGTGTGTTGCGGTGATCGCCGGGGCGCTGATGTGGCAGAAGGGTTGGAAGTCTTATCAGTCGGACAACCGCGACGAGTCGCGCAGGATCGGCGTTTTTTTACGAGACGCCGAGGCGCGGCGGGGGGAGTCTTCCGAGTTGCGCTTCAATCGGGTTCGGCCAGATGGCGATTGGAGCATCGTTCTGTTCAAACAACCGGGCAGGCATGTCTGACATAGTTCCGGGACAGCACTGAGGAAAGTTTTTTGCTTAATTCTTCAAAAAAGAGGACCTTGCTTTCTTGACGATCACGTTCTGCGAATAGCGGGGCGCCTAGCGCGTCCTGTCCTACGGATTATTCCTTGTAGCGGTATCCGATGCCGTAGAGGGTTTCGAAGGCGTTGAACTCGCCGTCGGTCTGGCGGAATTTCTTGCGGACGCGTTTGACGTGGCTGTCGATGGTGCGGTCGTCAACGTAGGTGTTTTCGCCGTAGGCGGCGTCGATGAGCTGGTCGCGGGATTTGACCATGCCGGGGCGGGCGGCGAGCGCCTTGACGAGCAGGAACTCGGTGACGGTGAGCTGGATGTCCACGCCTTTCCACATGCACTGGTGCTTGGTTTCGTCCAGCACCAGGTCGCCACGGGTAAGGATGCCGCCGGCCGGGGTGCCGGAGCCTTCGGCGCGGGAGCTTTCATTGCGGCGGAGCAAAGCGCGTATGCGTTCGATCAGGAGGCGCTGGCTGAACGGTTTTGTGATGTAGTCGTCTGCGCCGAGGCGGAGGCCCATCAGTTCGTCCACTTCCTCGTCCTTGCTGGTGAGGAAGATGACCGGCATCTGGGTACGCTGGCGCAGGCGCTGGAGCAGTTCCATGCCGTCCATGCGGGGCATCTTGATATCCAGCACGGCGAGGTCGACCGGCTTGGCGTTGATGGCCTGGAGCGCACTTTCGCCGTCCGTGTAGGTGCGGACGGCATAGCCTTCCTGTTCCAGCGTCATGGAGACGCTGGTGAGGATGTTCCGGTCGTCATCGACCAACGCTATGGTATGCTTCATGGCTGAGTTCCGGGAAGGCCTGGGAGGAAAGGCTGGAAGGTGATTGTGGCGCGAAGAAGGACCAGAGGGAACGGCGCGCGTGGGTGATGCCCCCTGCCCCGGGTTCGCCGCGCGCTGCGTGATGCGGGCCGCGAAGGTGGCGAGCCTTGCAACGCAGGCCGGGGGGCAACCGTTCGTCAGCCTGGTGACGCCGGCAGTGGCGCCGGATGGCGGGGTGCTGATGCTGCTGTCCTCGCTGTCCGCGCATACGCGGCATTTGGAGGCGGAGCCGCGCTGCGCCGTTCTGGCCAGCGGGGCGGCGACGGGCGCCAACCCGCAGACGGCGCCGCGGGTGACGGTGACGGGCCGCGCGGTCCGTGAGCCGGACCCAGCTTGGCACGCCTGGTGGGTGGCCCGGCATCCCTACGCGACATTTTACGCGGATTTCAGCGACTTCGCGCTATGGCGTCTAATGCCGGAAGGCGCACAGTACGTGGGCGGATTTGCCCAGGCCATGGTGCTACCCGGCTCGGCCATGGCGCCGCCGGCTGAATGGGTGGCGGCGTTGCGCGCGGCGGAGACCCGCATCGTCGGGCATTGCAATGCGGACCGGCCGGAGGCTTTAACGAGAGTGATGCGCGGCATCGGCCTGGATGGCGCCTGGTGCATGTTCGGGATCGACCCGGACGGGATTGATCTTGTGCAGGACGGAACGGTGGCGCGCGTGGCCTTTGACGGGCCGGTGGCGGACGAGGCGGCGGCTCTGGCGGCCGTGGAGCGGCTGACGGGGCCACAGCCGGGAAAATGAACGATGCGCGGATGATTGCCAGTCCGCGCCGCAGGGAGCCGAAGATATGGACGCGGAGACGGGATCATCGGTGCGCGGGGCGCACGGGCCGGGGCCTTTGGGCGGCACCGGGGTTACTTCCGTGGGCGCGGTGCACGCCAACCTGGCCGCCGCGCAATTGATGGCGCATGCGATCCAACGCAAGGAAGGCAGGCTGTCCGCGGATGGCGCGCTGGTGGTGCGGACCGGCGTGCACACCGGGCGCTCCGTGGCGGACAAGTATGTGGTGGACGAGCCGGACACCACGGCGGATGTGTGGTGGGGGAAGATCAACCAGAAGCTGGCGCCGCCGCATTTCGCCACGCTGAAGCATCGGGTGCAGGCCTATCTGCAGGGCCAGGAGCTGTTTACCCAGGATCTCTATGCGGGTGCCGATTCCGCGCTGCGGGTTCGGGTGCGGGTAGTAAGCACCAGCGCGTGGCACACGCTGTTCGCGCGCCAGATGTTCATCCGGCCGCCGAAGTCGGAACTGGCCACCTTCGAGCCGGACTACGTGATCCTGCACGCACCGGAGTTCCGGGCGGACCCGGAAGTGGACGGCGTGCGCAGCAGCACCGCAATCGCGCTGAGCTTCGGCGAGCGGGTGATTGTGATTGCGGGCACGGAATATGCCGGTGAAATCAAGAAATCCATTTTCACCGTGATGAACTGGAAGCTGCCGGCCGAAGGCGTGCTGCCGATGCATTGCAGCGCCAATATCGGCGCCGATGGCGACACCGCGCTGTTCTTCGGGTTGTCCGGCACCGGCAAGACCACGCTGAGTTCGGACCCGGCGCGCACGCTGATCGGCGATGACGAGCACGGGTGGGGACCAGACGGGGTCTTCAACTTCGAAGGCGGGTGCTACGCGAAGGTGATCAATCTGTCCGCCGAGGCGGAGCCGCAGATCTGGAACGCGACGCACCGGTTTGCGACCGTTCTGGAAAACGTGGTGGCCGATCCGTGCGGGCATCTGGACCTGACGGACGCGACCTATACGGAGAATACGCGGGCCTGCTATCCGATCGAGGCGATTCCGAACGCGGCATTGTCCGGGCGTGGGCCGCAGCCGCGCAACGTGATTTTCCTGACGGCGGACGCATTCGGCGTGTTGCCGCCGATCGCGAAGTTGTCGCCGGCGCAAGCGATGTATCATTTCCTGAGCGGCTATACGGCGAAGGTCGCGGGCACCGAAAAGGGTTTGGGAAACGAGCCGCAGGCGGTGTTTTCGACATGCTTCGGGGCGCCGTTCATGCCGCGCCGGCCGGAGGTGTATGGCAAGCTGCTGGCCGCGCTGATCGAGCGCGAGGGAGCGTCCTGCTGGCTGGTCAACACCGGGTGGACGGGCGGCAAGTACGGCACCGGCAAGCGGATGGCGATCGCGCATACGCGGGCGCTGCTGCGGGCGGTGCTGGATGGGACGCTGAAGGACGCGTCGTTTTCGGCCGATCCGTTCTTCGGGCTGATGATCCCGCGCGGGGTGGCGGGCATTCCGGACGAGGTGCTGGATCCGCGGCAGAGTTGGGCGGACAAGGCCGCGTACGATGCGGCGGCGGCGGATCTGGTGGGGCGGTTCGAGGCGAACTTTGCATCGTTCGCGGAGGGGGCTGGAGAAGATGTTCGGGCGGCGGCTATTCGGCGGGTCGGGTTAGTTTCGTAAGACAGCAAGGTTTTAACACGAAGGGCACGAAGAAGAAGGGAAGCCACAAAGAGCACGAAGAAGAAAGCTTTACGAAGGCGCTACTCAGGTATCGCCGTCTTCCTGGCGCCGCAGGCATAAATCTTCCTTGCCTTCCTTCTTCGTGTTCTTCGTGGCTTTTCTTCTTCTTGGTGTCCTTGGTGTTAATCCTTGCTTTCTTGCTTTCTTGTTACATGTGACGGAACAACAAGACATGTCGAAGGGGTTTCCTGATGCACGTTGAAGCCACAAACCGCGCGGCGCTGACGGAGCGGATCGTGCAGATCAAGCTGGAACGGGACCTGACATGGGCCGGGCTGGCGAAGCTGGCGCCTGGGCTGTCCAAGGAGTTCGTCACGGCGGCGCTGCTGGGGCAGATGACATTGCCAAAGGAGGCGGCCGCCGCGATCGGCCATGTGCTGGGGTTGGCGCCGTTCGAAGTAACGCTACTCAGCACGCCGCCGTATCGCGGATCATTGCCCACCGCGGTGGCGACGGACCCTCTGGTGTATCGGTTCTATGAATTGGTGGCGGTGTATGGAACCACGTTCAAGGCGCTGATCCATGAGGAGTTCGGCGATGGGATCATGAGTGCGATCGACTTGCGGATGGATCTGCAGCGCGAACCCGATCCGGCGGGGGATCGCGTGGTGATCACGATGAGCGGCAAATTTTTGCCTTACAAGACCTATTGAGTGAACTTCTGATCGCGGCCGGCGGAGACGAGGCGTCTCCGCCGGTTCTGCTCTCCACCGGCCGGCAGCGGCTGATCGCCGTGATCGTTGCGTGCGCGCTGTTCATGCAGAACCTGGACGGGACCGTGATCGCCACCGCGCTGCCGGTGATGGCGCGCGCGTTCGGCGTGGATCCGGTGCACATGAACGTGGCGCTGACCGCGTATTTGTTTGCCATCGCGGTGTTCATCCCAGCCAGCGGCTGGATGGCGGACCGGTTCGGCACGCGCAACGTGTTCCGCGCCGCCATCGCGGTGTTC
>CAZZYR010000057.1:0-9913 GCA_964658235.1 uncultured Acetobacteraceae bacterium
GTCAGCCAATCAATCCCCGGCGCCTCGTCCCGCCAGAACCCGCCGAATAGATCAACCTCGCTTGCCCCGCCGCCGGCGCGCCACAGCACCGCGCCAGGCACCCCTTCCCGCCCCAGCACGCCCGGCCCCGTTGCCAAAGGATGCGCTTCGTCCAGCACATGGATCGCAGCATCTTTCATCACGCGCAGTCTCCCTCGTGCCCCGTGCGCGCAACCTGCTCTAAGTCCCCGCTTTGCTCAACTCGCGGCGCCAGCTGTCCCTGCGGCCACCGGCCGCAGCGCCGCCAAAACCGCGTTGCCCACCGGTGAGCCCAGCCCGGTCACGGGATCCCACCCCGCCGCCGCCGCATACGCCCCGTTATTGCCGGAGACGATATCGGTGAATGCGCCCGGCGCCCCATAAAGCAACGGATTGATGAACCCCACTCTGCGCCCAACCGAATGATTAATCAGCGCCACCAGCCCCGCCCACAGCGGCGCCACTGCGCTCGTCCCGCCAATCACCGTGGCCGTCCCGTCCACGCTCACCTGGTATCCTGTCGCCGGATCGGCGTCCCCCGCCACGTCCGGCACGCCCCGCATCGCGTTGGCCACGCCCGTCTGCCACGCCGGCAGCGGGAAATGCGCGGAATAGCCGCCGCCGGAAGCGCCGCCGGACACCCCGTTGTTCCAAGCCACCTCCACGCCGCCGCCAGGCAGGCTGGTGCCCCCGCATCCCAGCGCGTTCGGGCTGGACGCGGGAAAATCCACATGCGCCGCCCCATCGCCCACTCCGTCGCCGGACCCGTTATCTCCGGACGCCACACACACCGTGATCCCCAGCGTCGCCGCCTGCGCCAGCGCCTGGTCAATCGCATCCAGGTCCTGCGCGGCATAGCTTGATTCCGGCCCGCCCCAGCTGATGGAAATCACGCTCACCGCATGCGCCGTGTCGTTCACCGCAGCAGAGATCGCGTCGTGGAACCCGCTGCCCTGGTTGGGCCCGAAATACGCCACCAGCGCCGCGCCCGGGGCAATGGCGCCCGCCACCTCAATGTCCAGCTGCACCTCGCCATCCGCTCCACTCGGATTGCCATCCGGCGCGTTCGCCGCACCATCCACGCTAACCGACGTCAGGGTGCCGGTGCGCGTGATCCCCAGCCCGGCAAAATACCCCGCCACATCGCTGGCGGCGTACCCGCCGCCCAGCTCGATGAACCCGATCGTCTGTCCCGTCCCATCAACGCCGGCCGGAAACTGATACCGCGCCGCCACCTGCAGCGGTGTGTAAGATACCGCCGCCGTCGCTGCCGCCCGAAAATGCGGCTTTGCCACCGGCCGCTGATCCAGCCCCATCACAGCCACCACATCGCCGGCAATCTCGTCCGGCACCAAGATATGCCCAGACCGCGCCACGAAGGACCCGCCGGCCCCATCGTCGTAGCGCCCCATTTCCTCCGGCTGAAACGCCGCCATCGCCTGCGCATAGGTGCCACGCAGCTTCACCACATGCGCCCCGGCATCCGCATGCACCACCTTCAACCCGAACCGCTTCGCCACCTCCCGCACCCGCGCCATCGCCACGTCCGGCGTGCCGTGCAGTGCCAGATAGGTCTCCCGGCTGATCCCCGGCCCGCCACAATGCAGCGCCGCATCCAGCGGCGCTCCCGGCTTCATCACCACCGTCAGCTGCACGCTCCCGGCCGGATCCACATCGCCCAGCCGCTCGCCGGATGGCGCGGACCTGAAACTCGCTCGAAAAATCGGCATCGCAAATCCCCTTCTGCCGCCAGGACCCTCGCCTGCCTCCCGGTTCCGGCAAAGTCACGATGCGCGGCGCGCCGCGTCGGGCTACATCACCTCCAAATGCCGCCCCGCCCCCGCCCACTCACCCAGCACGACCGAGACGAGTGGGCCAACTACGCCCGCCACGTCCGCGCCCTTACAGCCCGTGCCCATGCCGCCGTGCCCGCGCCACCCGCGACACCACCACCCGAGCCCTCACCCGCCCAACCGCCAGCACCTCCAAAAACCCGCCCCGGAACCAAGCCCCCACCATCCCTGGTCACCGGGCTCCAGCCCGCCGGCCTGGATCGCGCCACCTGGAACCGCCTGCGCGGCGGCAAGCTCGCCCCCGCCCGCACGCTGGACCTGCACGGCAAAACCGCGCAGGCCGCCTTCCACGCTTTGGAGCACTTTATACACGCCGCCTATGCGGACCAAATCCGTTGCGTAGAGATCATCACGGGCCGCGGCGCCGGGGAGCACGGCGGCGTCATCCGCCGGGAGCTCCCCATGTGGCTCAATCTCCCCCGCCTGCGCCCCCTGGTGCTGGCCACCACCCACCCCCACCCGCAAAATCCCGGCAGCACGCGGCTCCTGCTCCGCCGCCTCCGCTAACCGCCCGGCTCACCGCCCGCCCAGGCAGCCGGCCAATATCCGCCCCGCCTCCGCCCCCGTCTTGGCCACATGCCAACTCACCGAAATCTTGCACTGCTTGGCGCGGTCCGCGCTCGCATGCGCCGCCAGCGCCAGATCCACGCATTGCCGCCACTCCGCCATCGCCGGGTCGGACGCCATGACCAGCGCGCAGGTCTGCACCAGCGTCTTCGCCCCCGCCGGACTATCGGTCGCCATCATCCGCTTCAGCGCCTGCGCGGAGCCCACCTCCGCCGTGATGCACGCCCCCTTGTTGACCTTCCGGTCCGAGCACGCCGTGTTGTAGGCGTCCCACCCCACGGACGTATCCGCCGCCCCCAAGCCACTCAGTGCCGCCGCAATCGACGGATCAGCCCGCACCTCCGCCGCACACTCGGTAATCCCCTGCACCACCGCCTGGTCCGCCAGCTTTTCCGGCGTATCCGCGTCCAGCGCCGGATCATGATCCCGCTGCAGCTGCGCCCGCACAATCGCCAGCATCACGGACGCCGAAAACGCCGGGTTCCGCGCGCACAAATCCTCCGCCGCCCCTGCAAACGCCGGCCCAGCGAACAGCAAACCTAAAATTACAAATTTCATACCCAAGCATAAGAAAGATTGGGGGAGATGTGCCATCCCCCCCCAAACCCCCCGTCTTCAATAAGACCTCTTCCTTCTTGGTGACCTCGGTGGCCTTGGTGCGCTTGGTGGTGAACCTTTCTTTCTTTCCTTGCAGACTCCCCCCGCCACCCGCCATACACACCCCCGTTCCACCAAACTCCCCCGCGGGAGAGCAGCCGGGCCACACCCCCCGGCCGCCGAAGGCGCAACCGGCCCCCGGAAACGCTCAGGCACAAAGGACCGCGACGGGACACGGAACCTCTGGAAAGCCGGCGCCACATCGCCGCACCGACGGAGAAAGGGCGTTCGCCCGAATCTCTCAGGTTTCCGCGACAGAGGGGGGTCAGCCAACCGGGAAACCGGCCCTGACCCACTACGCCGGAACCAATCGCCCCGTGTCTGACCTGCTCAAGACCACCCCGCTCGACGCCCTGCACCGCCGCCTCGGCGCCCGCATGATCGCCTTCGCCGGCTGGTCTCTCCCCGTCCAATTCGCCGGCACGCTCGCCGAACACGCCCACACCCGCGCCGCCGCCTCCCTGTTCGACGTCTCCCACATGGGCCAGATCTCGCTCCACGGTCCTGACGCCGCGCAAAACCTCGAACGCCTCGTCCCCGGCGACATCATCACCCTTGCCCCCGGCCGCCAGCGCTACACGCTGCTGACCAACGAACTCGGCGGCATCATCGACGACCTCATGGTCGCCAACGCCCGCGGCCATCTTTTCATCGTCCTCAACGCCGCCCGCACGGACGCCGACCTTACCCACCTCCGCCTGCACGGCTTCACGCCCGAACTGCATGAAAACCGCGCCCTCCTCGCCCTCCAGGGCCCGCAAGCCGCCGCCATCATGGCGCGCCTCTCGCCCGCTTCCGCCGCTCTCCCCTTCCTCGGCGTCACCACCGCCCCAATCTCCGGCATCACCTGCTGGATCAGCCGCAGCGGCTACACCGGCGAAGACGGCTTCGAGATCTCCGTTCCCGCACAGGATGCCGAAGCGCTCGCCACCAAACTCCTCGCCGAACCCGAATGCGCCCCCGCCGGCCTCGCCGCCCGCGACACCCTCCGCCTGGAAGCCGGTCTCTGCCTCTATGGCCAAGACATCGACATGCTCTCCAGCCCCATCGAGGCCAACCTCGCCTGGACCATTCCCAAGCGCCGCCGCGAAGCCAAGGACTTCCTCGGCGCCGCAATCATCCACGATCACCTCACAAACGGCCCCACCCGCCGCCGCGTCGGCATCCTCCCCGATGGCCGCGCCCCCGCCCGCGCCGGCGCCACCATCGCGGCAGTGGATGAAACCGAGGCAGGCACCGTCACCTCCGGAACCTTTTCCCCCACGCTCGGCACGCCCATCGCCATGGGCTATGTCCGCCGGGACCTGGCAACCCAAGGCACACCCCTTGCTTTGCTCGTCCGGGGTCAGCGCCTGCCCGCAACCGTGGCGGCCCTCCCCTTCGTCCCCCACCGCTTCGTCAGATAAGGGCGCAAAACATGGCCGAAACCCGCTACACCAAGGACCACGAATGGGTCCGTCTCGAAGACGACGGCACTCTCACCGTCGGCATCACCGACCACGCCCAAGAAGCCCTGGGAGACATCGTCTTCGTCGAACTCCCGCTGGTCGATCGTGACGTGGTCGAAGGCGAATCCGTCGCGACCGTGGAAAGCACCAAGGCCGCCAACGACGTCTACGCCCCCATCGCCGGCCGCATCGCCGAGACCAACGAAAACATCACCGACGATCCCGGCCTGATCAACCGCGACCCCACCGGCGAAGGCTGGTTCCTCCGCATGGAACCGGAGGACGACGACGTCTTCGAAACCCTCATGGACGAGGAAGCCTACGAAGCCTTTCTGGAGACGCTCTGACCATGTCCCCCCTGGCTGATCTGGACGCCCTCGAAGCCCCCGACGCGTTCGTCGCCCGCCACATCGGCCCGAGCGAGCCGGACATCCAGGCCATGCTCCACACCGTTGGCGTCGCAACCCTGGATGATCTGATCGCCCGCACCGTCCCCGCCGGCATCCGCAGCCACCAGCTGCTGGACCTTCCCCCAGCCGCGGACGAAGCCGCCGTCCTGTCCGAACTCGCCGCCCTCGCCGCCCAGAACGACAGCGGGCGGAAAAGCCTGATCGGCTGCGGCTATCACAACACCCACACGCCGCCCGTCATCCTGCGCAACGTCCTGGAAAACCCCGGCTGGTATACCGCCTACACGCCCTACCAGGCAGAAATCGCCCAGGGCCGCCTGGAAGCCCTTCTCAACTTCCAGACCGTCATCGCGGACCTCACAGGCCTGCCCATCGCCAACGCCTCCCTTCTGGACGAAGCCACCGCCGCCGCGGAAGCCGTCGCCATGGCCCACGCCCTCTCCCGCATCGGCAGCACCACCATCGCGGTCGCCACCGATCTCCACCCGCAAACCCGCGCCGTGCTGGCCACCCGCGCCCGCCCCCTCGGCTGGACCCTGATCGACTTCACCCCAACCGACACCGCCGCCATCGGCGCCGCCAACCCCTTCGCCGTGGTCCTGCAATATCCCGGCACCACCGGCGCCATCCGCCCGCTCCACGCCGAAATCGCCGCCGCCCACTCGGCCGGCGCGCTCGCCATCGTCGCCGCCGACCTCCTCAGCCTCGTGTTGCTGACGCCGCCGGGCGAAATGGGCGCGGACGTCGTTGTCGGCACCGCCCAGCGCTTCGGCGTCCCCATGGGCTTCGGCGGCCCCCACGCCGCCTTCTTCGCCACCACCGAAGCCACCAAACGCCAGATGCCCGGCCGCCTCGTCGGCCGCAGCATCGATGCCGCCGGCAACCCCGCGCTCCGCCTCGCCCTGCAAACCCGCGAGCAACACATCCGTCGCGAAAAAGCCACCAGCAACATCTGCACCGCGCAAGTCCTGCTCGCCGTCATCGCCGGCTTCTACGCCGTCTGGCACGGCCCCGCCGGCCTTGCCCGCATTGCCCGCCGCATCAACCTGCAAGCCCGCCTGCTCGCCGCCGCCGCCCAACGCGCCGGCCACACCCTCCGCCACACCGACTACTTCGACACCATCACCCTCGAATCCGGCCCCGCCACCCCCACCCTGATGGCCAAAGCCCTCGCCGCCGGCTTCAACGTCCGCCAGTTCGACGAAACCGCCATCTGCATCGCGCTGGACGAAACCATCACCCGCGCCGACCTCACCCGCCTCTGCGCCCTCTTCGACTCTGCGCCCGAGGAGGCCCCCGCCTCGATCCCCGCCGCCCTCACCCGCACATCACCCTTTTTGACCCACCCCGTCTTCACCGCCCACCATGCCGAACACGCCATGCTCCGCTACCTCAAACAGCTCGAGGACAAGGACATCGCGCTCAACCGCGGCATGATTCCCCTCGGCTCCTGCACCATGAAACTCAATGCCACCGCGGAAATGCTCCCCATCACCTGGCCCGGCTTCGCCAACATCCACCCCTTCGCTCCGCCGTCACAAACACAGGGCTACGCAACCCTCATCAGCAACCTTGCCAAATGGCTTGCCACTGCCACCGGCTTCCACACCGTCAGCCTGCAACCCAATGCCGGCAGCCAGGGCGAATTCGCCGGCCTCCTCGCCATCCGCGCCTACCACGAAGCCCGCGGCGAACCGCACCGCCGCATCTGCCTGATCCCCAGCAGCGCCCACGGCACAAACCCCGCCAGCGCCACCATGGCCGGCCTCAAAGTCGTCGTCATCGGCTGCGACCAGCACGGCAACATCGACCTCGCGGACCTGCGCGCCAAAGCCGAAAAACACGCCGACAACCTCGCCGCGCTGATGGTCACCTACCCCAGTACTCACGGTGTCTTTGAAGAGCAGATCAGAGAAATCTGCGACCTCATCCACGCCCATGGCGGCCAGGTCTACATGGACGGCGCCAACCTCAACGCCCAACTCGGCCTCACCAGCCCCGGCCAGATCGGCGCCGACGTGTGCCACCTCAATCTCCACAAAACCTTCTGCATCCCCCATGGCGGCGGCGGCCCCGGCATCGGCCCCATCGGCGTCGCCGAACACCTCGCCCCCCACCTCCCCAAACACCCCTTCCGAGAAGATGCCGGCCCCGGCTCAGGCGTGGGCGCCATCTCCGCCGCCCCTTTCGGCAGCGCCACCATCCTGCCCATCAGCTACGCCTACATCCGCCTCATGGGCGCCCCCGGCCTCAAACGCGCCACCCAGATCGCCATCCTCAACGCCAATTACATCGCCACGCGCCTCTCCCCGCATTACCCTATCCTCTACCGCGGCGCGCAAAACACCGTCGCCCACGAATGCATTCTGGACTGCCGCGGCTTTGCCCAATCCGCCAACATCCAGGTCGAGGACATCGCCAAACGCCTCCAGGATTACGGCTTCCACGCCCCCACCATGTCCTGGCCCGTCCCCGGAACCCTCATGGTCGAGCCCACCGAAAGCGAACCCCGCGCCGAACTCGACCGTTTCATCACCGCCATGATCGCGATCCGCGCCGAAATCGCCGACATCGAATCCAACCCTGCCCTGCGCCCGGACAACCCCCTCCGCCACGCCCCTCATACCGCCGCTGAAATCGCCGCCTCCGCCTGGCGCCACCCCTACACCCGCGAACAAGCCGCCTACCCGGCCGGGCTGAACGCCGCCAAATACTGGCCGCCCGTCAAACGCGTGGACAACGCCCATGGCGACCGCAATCTCGCCTGCACATGCGCGCCGTTGGAAACTTATGCGGATGCCGCGGATTAAGATGAAAGGGCTTCTCTTTAGGAAGAGAAGCAAAAGCCTTTTCATGACGCCGTCGCGGGCGTGCTGGTTGGAAGAATGGAGCCACTTTGGCAGGTGGGGTCTCGCGGTCCTTTCATCAGCTGGGCCCGCGTGTTCCTCATCATTGGTTTCTGCACGGGAGCTTTTCTGGCGCGGGAGACGCCGTTAGGTCACGTACCGGACGAGATCGGCCACATCTGCCGGGCCGATAGTCTTCTGCATGGCGCCTTCTTCGGACAAGGCATCTTCCAGACCCGCCCCTTCGCCAGTGGGGTCCCCTGCGATGTTGCACTCTCGCAGGTCATCACGCTGCCAGCCCACCCCACCGACCCCACGCCTGAGATACTGACACCTTCCATGCGCCTGGTGTCCAGCCAAGTCACCTGGACCGCCAACGCCCTCTTCCCCAGCTATGGTTCCATCAGCAGCTACTTCCCACTCTTCTATGTTCCTGGCGCAATCGCGATCCGCCTTGTCCAAACCCTCGGCGGTTCACCGGCAGACGCATTTCTGGCCGTCCGATACATCAATCTTGCTTTTTTTCTCCTGTTTGGCTGGACAGCCCTGCGCCTCACCCGGCGGGGCCACGCGATCATCGCATGCACACTCCTCCTGCCAATGACGCTCGCCCTGGCTGGATCTTCCAGCCAGGACGGTCTTCTCATCGCCAGCACCTGCCTGGCCTGCGCCTGCCTCACGCGAATATCGCCGCAGCCGACAACACATTCTGATAGATGGCTGACGTGCGCAGCCATACTCCTGACTGCCGTATCGATCAGCAAGCCACCTTACGCGCCCCTTACCGGCTTGTTGCTTTTGCCAAAGGCCATCGCATGGCGACGCCGCCTTGCAGCCTGCGCACTTGCCTGTCTTCCCGCCTTGGCGTGGATCGCCGTGCAAGCCTACAGCATGAGCCCCTCTACCGCCGGCGCGCCCGTGGCAGCGGGACCGCTCTGGCCTGGTCCGCACCCGGTGCACTTCTCAGGCCCAAACATCCCAGCGCAATTCAAAGTCCTCGCGGCCTCGCCAAGACTCATCGTCACCCTTCCCTGGTCGGCCTTCCTTGGCAATGCCAACATGCTGCTGCACCAAGCCGTTGGCGTTCTCGACTATCTCTGTATTTTCCTTCCTCGCCCGCTCTACGCCCTTTGGTTTGCCGCATTGGCCGCGGCACTTCTGTGGGATGCAACCGCACCACCCGGCAGCCACACATCGTCCGTGCAGGAAAGCTGCAAAATTGCAGCTCTGGTCTACATGTCTGCCAGTGCGGTTGCATTGGCGCTATACCTGCAATGGACTCCCGTCGGCATGCCGTGGATCGGCGGCCTTCAAGGCCGCTACTTCATCCCATTCCTGCCAATCATCGCAATCGCGTTGCCGTGCATCGCCATCCCCGGCGCCCGCAAAATACTCTGGCCGCTGCCGATTGCAGCTTTCCTGGCTGACGTCGTAGTCATTCCCATGACCATACATGGTTTCTATCCAGCCGGGTCGTGAGGAAACGGAAGAAAGGCGAGACCCCCTTTTGAAAAAAAGAAGCAAACGACTTTATGTCAGTGCTTCGCAGATTTTAGTAGATGGGAGTTTTCAGTCCTCAAATTTGCGAGGCTGCCTCCTGCCCCAGCACCCACCCCTCCCACCGCATCACCCAATCATCCGCCGGCGCCGCATCCCCCCGCACCCCACGCACCACCCCCAACACACACAGCGCCCCCAGCAACGAATCGAACCTGTCCTCTCCCGCCGCATCCCCGCCAAACCCATCCGCAATCGCCCTCGCCGCGGCAGCATCCGCCACCACCCCCAACCGCCCCATCGCCACCGCCAGCGCCCCCGCCACCCCCGCCCTGTCCGCCTGCCGCCGCTTGCTCCCCTGCAACACCACGCCCAGATGCCGCATCGCCTCGGCCGGATACGTCTCCGCCACCACCACCCCACCCGCGGCCAACAACGCCCGAAACGCCCCCTCGAACGGCCAAAGCCGTACCCTCTCATTCGCCACCAGTGCCGGCCCCAGCACCTCCCGCCACGCCGAAATCGCCGCCTTCCCGGACTGATTCGCCCCCAGCGTCCAGAAAACCGGCGCCCCCGCCGGCCGCTCCCCCGTCGCCCGATCGCACGCCCTTGAAAGA
>CAZZYR010000058.1:0-9902 GCA_964658235.1 uncultured Acetobacteraceae bacterium
GGACTTAATGGATAAAAGTTTGTTGGTTCTTTTTTTCAAAAAAGAACGCTTCCTTCCTTAATGAACATCCTAAGCATCCAATCCCACGTCGCTTACGGCCACGTCGGCAACAGCGCCGCCGTCTTTCCCCTGCAACGCCTCGGCGCCGAAGTCTGGCCGATCGACACCGTGCAGTTCTCCAACCACCCCGGCCACGGCCACCACGCCGGCACTGCCACCCCACCCGACACGATCACCGCCCTGATCGACGGCGTCGAGGCGCGCGGCGTGCTGTCCGCCTGCGACGCCCTGCTGTCCGGCTATATCGGCGATCCCGGCACCGGGGCCGCCCTGCTGCACGCCGCTGCCCGCCTGCGCGCGCACAACCCGGCCGGCCTGTGGTGCTGCGACCCGGTGATCGGGGACGACAGTCCGGGAATCTACGTCCGCCCCGGCATCGCCGATTTCTTCCGCGACCAGGCGGTGCCGCAAGCGGACCTGCTGACGCCGAACCAGTTCGAGCTCGCCTGCCTGACCGGCCTGGAGTGCGGCACCCAGGCCGGCGTCACTCAGGCGATCGCCGCCCTGCAGGCCCGCATGCGCCCAGCCGGCCCCCGCATCGTTCTGGTCACCAGCCTGCGCACGGACACCACGCCGGCGGATGCGCTGGATCTGCTGTGCGCGGATGGCGCCGGCCAGTGTCATCGCCTCCGCACGCCGCGCCTGGACATCGCGCCGAACGGGGCAGGCGACACCATTGCCGCCCTGTTCCTGTTCCACGTCCTGCGCACCGGGAGCGCGGCTGCCGCCATGGCCGAGGCCGCCAGCGCCGTTCACGGTTTGCTGAACGCCACATTGGCCGCGGGCAGCCGGGAGTTGCTGACCGTGGCCGCGCAGGACCAATTCATCAAGCCGTCCAGGATGTTCGCTGCCGAGCCCTGCTAAGGCATGCCCGTGGGTTGGCTGCGCGCTGCCATAGTTCAGTTACCTCCCTGCCCCTTTTTTGCCGCATCGCAGCGCTACCGATCAGTGGCCGGGGCGTTTTTCCCCGGCAACTCTGGCCGGAAGTTTTGCCCCATGTCGCTTTTCAAGGTTTACGGACGGGTCCTTGCCCTCCTCGCGCAAAACCGCCGCACCCTGGCCCTGCTGGTCCTGGGCAATCTCGGCGTCGCCGCCCTGCAATTCCTCGATCCGCTGCTGTTCGGCCACGTCATCGGCCTGCTGGCACGCTCGGACAGTACGCCGCATGCGCAGCTGTTCTCCGAAGGCGGCCGGCTGGTGGCAGCCTGGGTGCTGATCGGCGCCTGCGGCATCGGCATCAACATCGCCGTCGCCATGGGGGCGGAGCGCCTGGCGCACCGCACCCGCCTGAGCGCCATCGGCCGGTGCTTTGACCGCGTGCTGAACCTGCCGGCCTCCTTCCACTCCGGCGTGCAGTCCGGCAGCGTGATGAAGACCATGGTCTCCGGCTCTGACTCGCTGTTCGCGCTCAGCCTGACCTTCTTCAAAGAGAACCTGGCCACCTACATCGCGGTGCTGGTGCTGCTGCCGCTCTCCGCCATCCTCAACTGGCGCCTGTCGCTGGTGTTGGTGGCGCTGGTCGCCGTCTTCGCCACCGTGACGCTGTTCGTCATCCGCCGCACCCAGGCCGGCCAGCGCCATGCCGAAGCCGCCCACTCCGCCCTGGCCGGCCGCGCCCAGGACGCGCTGTCCAACGTGGTGGCCGTCCAGTCCTTCGGACGCCTGCAGGCCGAAGCGCACGCCTTCGCGGAAATGGTGGAGAACGTCATCCGCCATCAGTTCCCCGTGCTGAACTGGTGGGCGCTGGTCACCGTGATGACGCGCGCCTCCAGCACCATGGCCGTCATCACCATCGTCGTCGCCGGCGTCATGCTCCATCTGCAGGGCAAGGCCACGGTGTCGGACATCGTCAGCTTCATGGGCTTCGCCACCCTGCTGATCGGCCGCCTGGAAGCCGCTGTGAACTTCGCCAGCAGCCTGTTCATGCGCGCCCCCGGCATCGCCGACTACTTCACCCTGCTTGACACCCAGAGCAGCGTGCCGGAGCGGGATGATGCCCACACGCTGGACGTCACCCACGGTGAGGTCGCCTTCGAGCAGGTCAGCTTCGCCTATCCGGGCGGCCCCGCCATCCTGTCGGACGTCTCCTTCGTGGCCCGCCCAGGCACCGTCACCGCCCTGGTGGGCGCCACCGGCGCCGGCAAGTCCACGGCGATGCACATGCTCCAGCGCCTGTGGGATCCGCAGAGCGGCGGCATCCTGATCGATGGCCAGGACCTGCGCGACGTCTCTCTGGACAGCCTGCGCGGCAATATCGGAGTAGTGTTCCAGGAGAGCCTGCTGTTCAACCGCAGCATCAAGGACAACCTGCTGGTCGGCCGCCCGGATGCCACCCAGGAGCAGATCGAACACGCCTGCCGCTTGGCCGAAGCGCATGACTTCATCATCCGTCAGCCCCAGGGCTACGACACCCTGGTGGGCGAACGCGGCGCCACGCTCTCCGGTGGCCAACGCCAGCGCCTGGCCATCGCGCGGGCCCTGCTGAAGGACGCGCCGATCCTGATCCTGGACGAAGCCACCTCCGCCCTGGATGCCGCCACGGAAGCACGCGTCAGCCGCGCCATGTCCAATCTGATGGCTGGCCGCACCACCTTCGTCATCGCCCACCGCCTCTCCACCGTGCGGGACGCCGATGAGATCCTGGTCTTCGAAGGCGGCCGCATCGCCGAGCGCGGCACCTTCGACGGCCTGATCCGCGAGCGCGGCCGCTTCGCCGACCTCGTTGCCAGCCAACTGGCCGGAGTTAGCTAGGAAAGAGGCAGGCAAGAGGATTCACCACCAAGGACACCAAGAACACCAAGAAGAAGATCAGCCAGTCGCCTTGCGCCGCAGGCATAATCTGGCCTTCCTTTTTTCTTGGTGTCCTTGGTGCTCTTGGTGGTGAATCTTCCTTGCTTCCTTGCTTCCTTGACCCCCTCGGCTGCCCACCGTCACCGTCACAATGCTGCGCTGCATCACCCAGGCTTGCGCGCCGGCCGCCGGATGCTGATCTCCCCGCAACGATTCCGGAGGATATCCGCCAGTGCCAACCCTGTTCGACCCCATCCAGCTCGGCGCCATCGCCGCCCCCAACCGCATCCTGATGGCCCCCCTCACCCGCGGCCGCAGCACGCGCGACCATGTCCCCACCGAGATCATGGCCGAGTATTACGCCCAACGCGCCACCGCCGGCCTGATCATCTCCGAAGCCACGGGCATCAGCCGGCAAGGCCTCGGCTGGCCCTACGCGCCCGGCCTGTGGAACGAGGCGCAACGCGACGCCTGGCGCCCCGTGACGGACGCCGTGCATGAAGCCGGCGGCCGCATCATCGCCCAACTCTGGCACATGGGCCGCATCGTCCACCCCAGCTTCAACAACGGCACCGCGCCGGTTTCCGCCTCCGCCACCACCGCACCCGGCAAGGCCCACACCTACGACGGCAAGCAGCCCTATACGGAAGCCCGCGCGCTGCGCATCGATGAAATCCCCGCGCTGCTGGCCGACTACCGCCACGCCGCCACGAACGCGATGGCAGCCGGCTTCGACGGCGTGCAGATCCACGCCGCCAATGGCTACCTGATCGACCAGTTCCTGCGCGACAACTCCAACTTCCGCACGGACGCCTATGGCGGCCCGATCGAGAACCGCATCCGCCTGCTGCGCGAGATTACCCAGGCCGTGGCGGACACAGTGGGCGCGGATCGCACGGCCGTCCGCATGTCCCCGAACGGCGACACGCAGGGCGTGAACGACAGCAACCCGGTGGCGCTGTTCACCGCGGCCGCCGGGGCACTGGCGGAGATCGGCATCGCTTTCCTGGAGCTGCGCGAACCCGGCCCGGAAGGCACGTTCGGGCGCGGGGAAGTCCCGCCCATCGCCCCGCACATCCGCGCCGTGTTTCCCAATCCGCTGGTGCTGAACTCGGACTATGGCCGCGCGAACGGCCAGGCCCAGCTCGATAGCGGCGTGGCCGATGCCATTGCCTTCGGCCGCCCGTTCCTCGCCAACCCAGACCTACCGCGCCGCCTGGCGGAGGACATTCCGCTCAATCCGGACGTGATGGCCACTTGGTATAGTCAAGGCCCGGAGGGGTATATCGATTATCCAAAGGCGGCCTAAGCAAGCAGTTCTTTTTTGAAAAAAAGAACCAAAAAACTTTTGTCCGTTTAGTCCGCGACAGCACTGACAGAAGTTTTTTGCTTCTTTTTTTCAAAAAAGAAGCCTTACTTCCTTCCCTTCCAATGACCGATTCCCCCCTCGCAGCCTTCGGCGGCTGGTCCGACGCACCCTGGTTCAGCCCCGATCTGATGTCGGATCCGGACGTGGTCGCCTTCGAACTGCCGAAGCTGGGAGGCCTGCGCAAGCAGAGCTTCCACATCATCGACCGGTCGCTGACGAAGGCCCCGTCCGGCAAAGCCAAACAGGACCTTGAACCCGCCCCGAAGCGCACCGCCGGCAAACTGGCCAGGCTGCTGGACGGCTACGGCGCGCTGCGGGCCGTGGCCAGCTGCCGCACCAGGCTGCTGTTCGAATCCGGTCCGGTGGTATTTTTTGCTGACATCCCCAGCGCCAAATTAAAGCAGCGTGCCGCGAACAAGCTGCGCCGGGAGGTGATCGGCCTCGGCCTGAAAGCCTGCGCCGTGCGCACGGACACCGCTTTCGCCACGCTCATGTTCTGGCTGGCCGCCGAACAGGCAATCACCGATTTCATCGAGCAGGCAGCGCCAGACCACGCGCTGCACCCCGACTTTGATCGGCCGCCGCCGGTGCCCGGAACGCCACCCGCGAAGGCGTCCACGCCGGCCAGCCGAAATCGCGAAGCGAAGTTGCTCAGCCAGATCGCCGACCTTCAGCTACAGGTCAGCACCCTGACCCGCGCGCAATCCGCCGTGGGCGCGATGGAACAGCTTGGCCTCGATGACGCCAAGCTTAAATCAATGCTGAAGCTGCTGCATCCTGACAGGCACGGGAACAGCGAGGCGGCGAACGAGGCGGCGAAATGGGTGAATAGCATGCGGGATTTGCTGAAGGGGAAAAGTTAAGGCCTTCTTTTTTGAAAAAAAGAAGCAAAAAACTTTCGTGAGTGCTGTCGCGGACTAAACTGATAAAAGTTTTTTGGTTCTTTTTTTTAAAAAAGAACTGCTTCCTTCCTTACACGTCCAAATTCGCAACCTTCAGCGCATTCCCCACAATAAAGTCGCGCCGTGGCTCCACCACATCCCCCATCAGCGTGGAGAACACCTGCCCGGCATCCTCCACATCCCCCACGCGCACCTGCAGCAGCGTGCGGATGGACGGATCGAGCGTGGTTTTCCACAGCTGCTCCGCGTTCATCTCGCCCAGGCCTTTGAAGCGCTGCAGCGCCAGCCCGCGGCGGCCCTGCTGCAACAGCCGCTCAAACGCGGTGGCTGGACCGGCGGCGGCAATTTCCTGACTGTCCAGCTTGAGCAAGGCGGGTTCCGAGAATGCACGCGCCAGGCGGTCTGCCCGATCCGCCAGCCAGCGAGCTTCCGCGCTGCGCAATGCGGCGGAGTCAAAACTGTAGCGTTCCGCCACGCCGCGCACCACGCGCGCCATTTGCAGATCATGGCCGTCAGCCAGCACTTTCCAGCCGCGCTCCCGCGGCAGCGCCACCGCATCCAGCCGCGCCGCCAATGTCTGCGCGCCGGCCTGCGCGCGCGCCGTGTCCGGCGTCAGCACGCCGGCGATTGCCGCCTGCTCCAGCAGCGCCAAGGGGATCGTGCTCTCCGCCAGCCGCTTGAGATGCGCGTGCACCTCGCGCAGCCAGCGCGCTTCCTCGGCCAGCTCCGGGCCTTCCAGCCGCGTGCCATCGGCCAGCGTTAGCGCGGCATTGCCGCTCAGCGCCTTATCCAGAAGATAATCGTCCAGCGCGCCATCGTTTTTCAGATACCGCTCATCGTTGCCGCGCTTGGCGCGATACAGCGGCGGCTGCGCGATATAGAGATGCCCGCGTTCGATCAGTTGCGGCATCTGCCGATAGAAGAACGTCAGCAGCAGCGTGCGGATATGCGAACCGTCCACGTCCGCGTCCGTCATGATGACGATACGGTGGTAGCGCAGCTTGTTGACATCGAAGCCGCCCTGCTCCGGCTCGCCGCGGCCGATGCCGGTGCCCAGCGCCGTGATCAATGTGCCGATCTCGGCACTCCCCAGCATACGGTCGAAGCGCGCGCGCTCCACGTTCAGGATTTTGCCTTTCAGCGGCAGGATCGCCTGCGTCTTGCGATCGCGCCCGCCCTTGGCCGAGCCGCCGGCGCTGTCACCCTCAACCAGGAAGATTTCGGATTTCGCCGGATCGCGTTCCTGGCAGTCCGCCAGCTTGCCGGGCAGGGTGGATATGTCCAACACGCCTTTGCGGCGCGTCAGCTCACGCGCTTTGCGTGCGGCTTCACGCGCGCTGGCCGCATCCATCACCTTCTGGATGATGCCGCGCGCCTCCTTCGGATGTGTCTCGAACCAGTGGCTCACCGCGTCCGCCACGGCGGCCTGCACCACCGGCTGCACCTCGCTGCTGACCAGCTTATCCTTGGTCTGGCTGGAGAACTTCGGATCCGGCACCTTCACGGACAGCACGGACGTCATGCCCTCCCGCATGTCATCGCCCACCAAGGCGAGCTGTTCCTTCTTGCCCATGCCGTCCGCGTATTTGCCGACGATTCGTGTCAGCGCCTGGCGGAATCCGGCCAGATGCGCGCCGCCATCGCGCTGCGGGATGTTATTGGTGAAGCACAGCATCGTCTCATGGAAACTATCGTTCCAGGACAGCGCGAACTCCACCCGGATGCCGGACGCGGCATCATCCGTGACGGAGCTGATGCACGGATTGAACACCGGCACCTTCGCGCGGTCCAGATATTCCACGAACGCGCGCAATCCGCCTTCGTAGAACAGGTCCACCGACACGGGCGGCGCATGACGCTCATCGCGCACCACGATGCGCAAGCCGGAATTGAGAAACGCCAACTCCCGCAGCCGCCGCTCCAGGATCGCGAAATCATACTCAACCTTGGTGAACGTGCCTTTGCTGGGCTTGAACGTCACTTCCGTGCCCTGGTGCTCGTCCGACGGTCCCACCACCACAAGCGGACCCACCGCGTCGCCATGCTCGAACCGGATGAAGTGCTCCAGCCCGCCGCGCCAGATGCGCACCTCCATCCATTCAGACAGCGCATTGACCACGGCCGCGCCCACGCCGTGCAGGCCGCCGGAAACCTTGTAGGAATTCTGATTGAACTTGCCGCCTGCATGCAATCGCGTGAGCACCACCTCGGCGGCGGACACGCCCTCTTCCGCATGCATGTCCGTGGGAATGCCACGGCCATCGTCGCGCACGGTCACGGAGCCATCGCCGTTGAGCACCAGCGACACGTTGTGCGCGTAACCCGCCTGGGCCTCGTCCACCGCGTTGTCGATGATCTCGAACGCCATGTGGTGAAGGCCGCTGCCATCATCCGTGTCGCCGATATACATGCCGGGGCGCTTGCGCACCGCGTCCAGTCCGCGCAGGACTGAAATCGACGCGGCATCGTAGTCCTGCGGATCGGCATCGGGCACAGGGATGGCGGGTTCGGACATGCCGAGGGATCACTCCAGGAGAAGGACAGGGATAGACCCTGAGATATAGGCGCTGGCGCCACCGGACGCCATAGCCGCCACCGGCCAAACTCCTGCGGGAAAAACACCGCTTTTTGAAATGAAGCGGTGCCGTCAGCCGCTCTGAAGCGTGCCGCCGCCGGTGGTGAGGAATTCAGCCTGTCCGCGCAATGCGGAAAACGCGTCCGCCTCCACGCCTGTCAGGAAGATTTGCGCGGGCAAGGCGGACAATTCGGCCCACAGCGCGTCCCGGCGTGCGGCGTCCAGATGCACCGCCGGCTCATCCAGAAGCAGCACCGGCGCCGCCCCGCGCGCCTCCGCGATCCGTGCCGCATGGGCCAGGATCACACCAATCAGCATGGCCTTGCGTTGCCCCGTGCTCGCATGCCCCGCCTGCAGCCCGGTGGCCGCATCCGTCAGCCGCATGTCCGCCCGGTGGGCACCCAGCGTGCTGGTGCCCGCCGCGGCATCCGCCCCGCGCCGCTCCGCCAGCGCCGCGGACAGCCACGCCTCCACCGCAAGCGCCGGCTCCGCCGCCAGCCGGTCCGCCACCGGATCCAGCAACTCCATGCAGGCGCGTGGAAAGCTGGCGGCGCCCGGCGGCCCCGCATTCAAACGGCCGACAAAGGCGGCGCGCGCCGCGGACAGTGCCACGCCATGCCGCGCGATGGCGGCCTCCAGCCCGGCCAGCCAGCCGGGATCCGGCGCCCGCCCCGCCAGCCTGGCCGCGTTCAGCACGCGGCGGCGCTCCGCCATGGCGGCATCGTGCGCCGCGGCCTCCCTGGCATGGCCAGGCTCCAGCGCCCACACCAGCCGGTCCAGGAAGCGGCGCCGGCCGCTCGCACTCTCCTGGAACAGCATGTCCATTTGCGGCGTCAGCCACACGGTCGCCAGCCGCGCGGCAATCTCCGCCTGATTGCGCGGCTCCACGCCATCCAGCCGGAACGTGCGCCGCTCCCCGCCGGCAGACACCAGGCCGGTGCCCAGGCTTGTCTCCGCGCCATCGCCGCCCAGCCGCGCGGCCACCGCCCAAACGCCGCTGCCCCCGTGCCGCGCCATTTCCGCCAGCCTGGACCGGCCGAAGCCACGGCCCGGCCCCAGCAGCGCGATCGCCTCCAGCAGGTTGGTCTTGCCGGACCCGTTCGGCCCGGTCAGCACGCTGATGCGCGCGTCCGGCCGCCAGGTCAGCGCCGGATAGGTGCGGAAATCGGTCAGGCTCAGGCGCGTCAGGGTCAGCACAGGCGGCCTGCCTACACCAGCCGCCTTGCGATGTCAGGTTACGCCCGTGCGTGCCTTCGGCGGCACAGTTCTCGCTTAACTTGATCCACGTCCGTTCCGGACCTTGCGCGCTCACGCGGCGGGGAGAAGGATCACGGATTGGTGAGCGGCGGTGTTCGGGGGAGTGGTCGCGGTGAGGAACAGGTTTTTAGGCGCCAGCGTGCTGGCAATCGCGGTGGCCCAGGCCGGCTGGAGTGGCGCGCGGGCCCAGGCTTCCGCGCAGGCTGCCGCCGACACCGGCAGCAGAGTCACGAACAAGGTGGAGGAAGTGGTGGTCACCGCCTCCAAACGCTCGGAAAAGCTGCAGAAGGTGCCGATCAGCATCCAGCTTCTGGGATCCAAGGCGCTGCAGCAGCTGCACATCAACAGCACCGCCGAAACCTTGAAATTCCTGCCCAGCCTCACCGCCAATTCCGTGGGGCCGGACAACACCACCTTCTACATCCGCGGCATTGCCAGCGGGTCCGAAGGCAACCACTCCGGCCCCCTGCCCACCGTGGGCTCGTATCTGGACGAACAGCCGATCACCACCATCGGCGGCACGCTGGATGTGCATATCTACGATATCGACCACATCGAGGTACTGCCCGGCCCACAGGGCACGCTGTACGGCGCCAGCTCAGAAGCCGGCACCGTGCGGATCATCACCCAGCAGCCCAAGCTCGGCAAATTTGAAGCGGGCTACGATCTGGAAGGCAACGTGGTCGCCCACGGCACCATCGGCGGCGTGGCCGAAGGCTTCGTCAACATCCCTGTCAACGACCATATCGCCATCCGCCTTGTGGGATTCGACGAGCACGATTCCGGCTACATCGACAACGTTGCCGGCACGCGATCCTACGACATCAACAACCACGATGGCACCTTCACCCATACCGGCGTATCGAACAACGCGGCGCTGGTTCAAAGCAGATTTAATCCCACCGACACATTCGGCGGCCGCGCCACTGCCCGCATCGAGCTGAACGAC
>CAZZYR010000059.1:0-9805 GCA_964658235.1 uncultured Acetobacteraceae bacterium
CTACCAGGCGGCGATGATGGCGCCCACGGAGACATTAGCGCGGCAGCACCACCGGACTTTGACAAAGATATGTCCTGTGCCAGTGGCACTCCTAACCGGCTCCGTGAAGGGGGTGGCGCGGCGCAACACTCTGCTGGGCCTCCAGTCCGGCCGTATCCCGATTGTTATTGGCACGCACGCGTTGTTTCAGGAAGGCGTCGCCTATCGCGATCTCGCGCTGGCCATCATCGACGAGCAGCACCGCTTCGGCGTGGACCAGCGGCTGTCGCTTGGCGGCAAGGGAGACACCACGGATGTGCTGGTGATGACGGCCACGCCCATTCCGCGCACGCTGCTGCTGACGCATTGGGGCGAGATGGCGGTCAGCCGGCTGAGCGAGAAGCCTGCCGGACGCCAGAAGATACGCACCACGCTGCACAGCCTAGCCACGATCGAGGACGTGGTGGACGGCATCGCCCGCGCGCTGGACCGCGGCGACCAGGTGTTCTGGGTGTGCCCGATGGTCAATGAAAATGAGCTGCTTGATGTGGCGGCGGCGGAGGCGCGCTACCGCGCGCTGCGCGCGCGGTTCGGCGCAAGGATGGGGTTGGCGCATGGGCAAATGGCGACCGAACTTCGGGAGGGTGCGCTGGCGGACTTCGCTGCCGGGCGCTCGCGGCTTCTGGTGGCAACAACGGTGATCGAGGTGGGCGTGGATGTGCCTGCGGCCAGCGTGATGGTTGTCGAGCATGCGGAACGCTTTGGGCTGGCGCAGTTGCATCAGTTGCGTGGCCGGGTAGGGCGGGGGTCGGCCGCAAGTTATTGTCTGCTGCTGCACGATGACGGGCTGAGCGAGACGGCGCGGCGGCGGCTCGTACTCCTGCGCGACACGGAGGATGGATTTGTGATCGCGGATGAGGATTTTCGCATACGCGGCGGGGGTGACCTGCTTGGCAAACGGCAATCTGGACAGCCGGGCTGGCGGTTGGCCGATCCGGTGGAGCATGAAGGGCTCCTGCGCATGGCGAGCCGCGATGCGGCGCATCTGCTGGAGCGCGATCCGAAGCTTGAGTCGCCGAGGGGGCTGGCGATACGTGTGTTGTTGCGGATGTTTGAGCGGGGGGAGGCATTGAGGAGTTTGGCAAGCGGGTGAAGAAGGCTTTCTTTTTGAAAAAAGAGGCAACAATTTTTTTCCGTGCTGTCGGGAACTCGATGGATAAATTTTTTTGGTTCTTTTAAAAAAAAGAACTGCTTACTTCCCCGTCAGTAGCTCATCCAAAAACCGAATGTGTTCGCTAACAAAAATCGGCCGCAAGTGCTTCTCATCAGCAAACTTTGGTTCCAGGCCGTCGAAGAACGCGGAACATCCGGGACCCGGGCCGCATATATCCGGATAGGGATCGATAATCGATGCGCCCGTGTTGCGCGCGATCTCCGTTAGCCGGCGGTCTGCATCCGCGGTGGTTTGATGCAGGGTTGTCAATGGCAAAGGGGTGTGGATTTCAGGATTGACGGCGAAGCCGGTCAGCGTGCGTGTGATCATATGCAGGGGATCGAAAAGGGCGTTGATCGGCGATGACAGCAGCAGGCTGACGCGATGGCCGCGGGTGATCAGCGCGGCGACATCGTCCTGCAGATTCAGATACATCGTTCGTTCGCCGGCTTCGGTGTCGAGCGGCATCTGCTGGCTGCCGCGCTGGATGCGCAGCATGGGTCCGCCGAAGCCGGACCAATAGGCACCCATAACGACGGGACCGATTTGCCGGGTGGCGATAGTTTCAGAAATGATATGCGTCATGGCGGCGCAGGCAGCGAAGCTGCCCTGGCGCATGATGCCAGGGATGGGTGAACAGCTTGGGCCGGCCACGAAGAACACGGTGCGTCGTAGTCGGTGTGCACGATACAGCGCCTCGACCCGTGGGGCGTATTGATAAATCAGGCTGTCGCCGGTCAGCAGCACTGGGGTTCCCATTGCATCGGGCGCGCTGGCGGGGATGCTGGATCGTGTGATGAGGCCGTTTTGCGTGACCGACATGGAAGGCGTTGACTGAAAAATACCGTCGCCGACGGCCGCATTGATCTTTGCGATGTCAATGTTCGGCAAGCCATGAAAGCGCGCGGCGAAGCCGCCGGTTTGCCAGGATGCAAAGCCAGCGAGACCAATGGCCGTCAGGCCAGCCACCAACGGCAGGGTTGCGCGCTGTCGCGCTGGACCAAAACGCAGTTTGGTTTCCACGAGGCGCGCCGTAAGCCAGGCGAGCAGGATGGCAGCAAGCAGCAGGCCGCCCGCCAATAGGGGTGTGAGTGGGCGGCCAACGCGCAGGATGGTGGCGTAAGACAGCAGCGGCCAATGCCATAGATAGAGCGGGTAGCTGATCAGGCCGAGGAAGACTGCAACACGGTTTGAAAGAACAATGCGGTTGATCCATGCGCCCGGCCCGGCGGCAATAAGCAGCATGGCGCCGGCGACTGGCAACAGCGCACGCCAGCCGGGGAATAGCGTGGATGCGTCGAAGACAAAGGCTGCTGCAACGATCAGCGCGATGCCGAGGCAGGCAGCGCCGTCCGCGGCGCGTGGGGGAATTGCCGCGCCACGGATCGCCAGCAGGGCGCCCACCCCGAATTCCCAGAACCTTGCAAACGGCGCATAGAAATCGGCAGTCGGGTCGCTCCGTGATAGCATCACGCAGAGCGCGAATGACGCCGTGGTTGCGGCCACAACCACCGGCGCGGGGGCGCGGCCAATGCGCCACAAAAACCATAGAGTAGCTGGCCAGATCAGATAGAACTGTTCCTCCACGCCCAGAGACCACAGATGCAGCAGCGGTTTGGCGGCTGCCGTCTGGTCGAAATAGCCGGCTTCGTGCCAGAACAGGAGGTTGGAGGCGAAAAGCGTGGCGGCTGAGAGTTGCCTACCGAGAGATTGCATCTCTATCGGCAGAAGAACGAGAAATCCGTAGGCAAGGCTGGCGGCGAGTACGAGCAGCAGCGCGGGGGAAAGCCGGCGCACGCGGCGCGCGTAGAAGGAGGCGAATGTAAACCGGGATGCAACGAGTTCGTCGCCGATGATCCCCGTGATCAGGAAGCCCGAAATCACGAAGAAGACGTCCACCCCAACGAAGCCGCCGCGGACGGCCGCGGGAAATGCATGGTAAAAGATAACAGCCACAACGGCGAGCGCACGCAGCCCATCGATATCCTGGCGATACCCGCCACGGCTGCCGATCCCGCCAGTCCGCGACAGCACCTCCAAAAGTTTTTTGCTTCTTTTTTTCAAAGAAGAAGGCCTATGCTGTCTCCATTCCCGAAGCGAATGAATAGGTCCGTTCACCTATGACGCCGCCCTAGTCATATCCTGACGAGAGCGCAATGAACCGCGCGGCGGTTTCGATGTCCGCCGCCACGTGACGGCGGCGGGTGATTGCTTCGCGGTCCTCGCCCCATTTTTCCGCTTGGAACAGTTCGTCCAGGATGGCCAGTTCGTGTGCCGCCGCGGCGGACAGGGCGCCGTCGGCAACCGCGAGGCCGAGCACCAGGCTGCCAAGGGCGGGCACCAGAATGCCCAGGCCGGCCAAAGCAAAGGGGGTTTGCGCGCAGACAGCTTCGTGCAGCGCGGCCAGCGCCTCGCCGTGTTGGGCCACGTGGATCACGCCAGCGGCCACGCGCAATTCCGCGCGGTGGGTGCGCGCGGCCCAGTCCAGCCAGGGCTGCCACAGCGCGGCCTGGCGCCGGACCAGTTCAACTGGTGCCTCGGCTCGGTAACATAGCAGGTCCGACTCGCCGTAAGTGGCGATCGCAAGGGCAACCGGTGCGGGGTCCGGCGCCACGCGTTCCTGCGCGGTGCCGGCGATGCGGGTGAGCGGCACGTCGTCAGCTCTCAGTGTTCCGCCCTTGGCGCCGCCGGCCTGGCTCCATTCCGTGGCGATCGCCTCGGCAAGCGCGCGGCTCCGCAGGGCCAATGCGGGGCCACCAGGCAGGCGCATCGGGCGGCCGTCCAGCCGGATGGCGTAGCGGCCATCCTGCTCCACCACGTGGGCCTGATCCCAGAACCGCTTCAGCACGGTCAGTGGAACAAGCCCTGGAGCAGGTCCTTCGGCTTGCGGATAACAAAGCCCTGGTCAACCGGTGGGGCAGCCAGCGGCATCGGTCCGCCGAGGCCGCCGCGCGCCAGAGCGAGCTTCGTGGCGCAGGCAGAGGGACCGGCGGGCGCGCCGCCGATGGACATGCCCACCCGGCCGCCGCCCAGCACGGGGTCCAGCGCCGCGGTCATCTGGCCGAACGCACCATGGAGCCACACCGGCGCAGCGACCTCCGTCGGGCCAAGGCGGATGCGGGGCCGCAGATGGAGGTCGGCCGTCTGGTCCTGCAGGTTGATCTGGCCTTCACCGTCCAAAGTCAGCTTGGAGGTGTCCGTGGCCAGCGCGCGGATGCGACCCAGCCCCTGAGTGAAGTCCATGCGCAGGGCAAGGCAGCGAACCTGGCTGGTGCCACCGCCGAAACTGGGGACGCCCGCGGTGTTCAGCGCCGTGCCGATCAGGCCCTGGATCAGCGTGTCATCCACTTGGCCGTTCACCATGGCGAGGCCAAGGTGCCCGTCCAGGCTCGCCTTCAGCGCGGGCAGGGTCTGGCCGACGCCGCTGAGCTGCGCGTCTATTTGCATGGTGCCGGTGGTGCCGCCGGGATAGCCGAGCAGATTGGCGACGGCGGCAGCCGAGATTGAGGGGGACCGCAAGGTGACGGCGATCGGCGGGTCATCCGAGCTTGCATCAAGCGAGATACCGCCAATGATGGCGCCATCCGGCGACTGCGCGCGGAATGGGTTCAGTGCAAGTTTGCCGTCGGAGACCTGAAGGTGGGCCTGGAGATCCTGCAGGTGTTGGCCGGCCACGGTCAGGTTGGCGACGGAGAGTGCGAGGTCAGCATCCGTGTTGCGCAAGCGCGCAAGCGGAAGAAGCGCCGGCTGCGCGGGCGTGGCGGCCGCGGGCGATGCCGATGGCGTGGCAGGGGTTGATTGGCTTGACGGCATCGCCACAACCTCACCGGCGCCCCCGTTCGTGCCTGGCAGCGGCCAGACAGCTGGCAGCACGCCACCGGCAGGGGCGGCGATAGCGTCCAGATCCAGGGTGTTCGATGTGAGGCTGCCGGTGATTGCGCCACGCGGCGCCCATTGCACGGTCAGTTCGCCAGTTGCGTCCCCTATGGAGGATGCGACCGCCAGCTTGCGGATGGCGACGCCGCGCAGCTTAACGCCCGCATCGCCCACCTGCGCGTCCAGTGCCAAATCGTGCGCCGCAGGCAGCGCGCGGCCGGCCAAAGGTGACAAAGCGGCGAGGTCCGGCGCGCGGACGCTGACCGTCATGTCTAAACCGGAAGCGCCTAGGTTGGGCGGGACGGTGCCGTGGGCGGACAGGCTGGCGCCGGCCGCAAGACCCGTGATGGTTGCCTGGATGGGGCCGCCGGTGCCCACCACATCCGGCTGAGCCGCCGTTCCTGCCAACCGCAGAGGCTGGTCCTGATAGGTGCCGTCAACGTTCAGCTGTGCGAGTTGGCCTGGGCCAGGCGCCGAAAACTGAAGTTGCTTGATAGCGAGCCCGGCCACCCAGGCACTAAGATCCGATGCCCCGGCATGGGCAGTCACCTGGGAGGTGCGCAGTTCCCCGGCAGGGCCGTCCGAGAGCAATGCCGTGGCGGTGACGTCCGCCAGCGGCGGCAGGCTGCCAACACCAACCAGCTTTTCCAACCCTGCGAGGCTGCGTGCGGTGGCGTTGAGCCGAAACTGGAAGCCGCGCGCCTGATCCGGGTGGCTTATGCCACCCTCCAGATGGACGGTGGCGCCCAGCGCGGCAGCATCCACGGTGAGTGGCCACGCGCCGGCCAAGGCACTGACAGGCCCGCCTTGCAGCCTCTGAAGGGAGCCCGAACTCGCGGTCAGGGTAAGCGGGACATCGTTCTTGGTGCCTTCGAACGCGAGCGACATGGGAAGATCGGGGCCTGCGGAAGACCAACGCAGGTGGGTGATGCCGAGGACCAGCGGCGCTGCCTGCGCGGCCTGCCAGGTCAAACGGCCGCCATCCAGTTGAATTGTCCTGATTTCCACATGGTGGCTGCCGCCGCCCTCGCCGCTTCTGCCAGTGCCTCCCTGAGTGGGGAACAGCGCGCGGCGGGCAGGTGTGACCTGCCAGTTGCCGGTGCCATCCTGGCCGCGCTCCAAAATTATGTCCGCATCCTGCAGCGTCAGGGAGGAAATCACGGCGTCGCCCCCCAGCAGCGGCAGAAGGGCGAGTTCCGCGGTCAGGCTTTTGGCGGTGAGCATCTGCGGCCGGGAGCCTCCGGCGACGTTTGCGAAAGCGATGTCATCCACCTCGAACCGTGGCGACAGGCCCAGGCGCAGATGGACGGGGCCGGTGACGGTGAGGTCCCGCCCGGTGGCGCGGTGAACGGACTCGACCAGGGTGACGCGCAGCTTGTTCGGATCCAGGGCGGCTGAGGCAACGATGAGGGCGGCCACGCCGACGACGACGACCGCGCCGAGGGCCAGCAGGAGCAGGCGAAGGGATTTCATGGCCGCGTTCTACGGAAAAGCGTGCGGGGCGGAAAGACGAGGGGCGGGTGAGACGTAAGCAAGGGGTTCTTTTCTGAAGAAAAGAATCAAAAGACTCTTTCGAATTGTTGCGGATGCCTGCCGCGTCAAGGCGATCGAGCGCGCAGTGCGGAATATCCAAGCCTTTATAAACAAAAGTTTTTTGCTTCTTTTTTTCAAAAAAGAAGTGCTTCCTTACTCCTTACGCTCCGGCTCCATCGCCGCGGGCGCCGTAAACCCGATGGCACGGAATGTCTCGCGCATGTGCGGCGGGAGGTCGGCCTCCAGGGAAAGCGTGCCGCCATAAGGGTGCGGGAAAGACAACGCGCGGGCGTGGAGGTGGAGCTTCTCTGGCAGGCCTTCCACCTGGCTCGTCTCGCCGCCGTATTTGCGATCCCCCACGATGGGAGCGCCGAGGGCGGCACAGTGGACACGCAATTGGTGGGTGCGGCCGGTGAGCGGGGAGAGTTCCAGCCAGGCGAGCTTGCGGCCAGCGGCATCCAATGTGCGGTAGTCCGTAATGGCGTGGCTGCTGTCCTCCTCGCCGGGGGCGGCCAGGGCGACGCGCTCGCCGCCGCGCAGGCCGCCGAATTTGACGAGGGGCGCATCGATGCGCCCCTCCTGCGGGGAGGGGCGGCCGGCGACGATGGCCCAGTAGGTTTTCTGGACGTGGCGGCTGCGGAAGGCGCTGGCGAGTTTAGCGGCGATGCCGGGCGTGCGGGCGAGCAGGAGCAGGCCGCTGGTGTCCATGTCGATGCGATGGACCAGGCGGGGCTTGTCGGCCGCGCCTTGCCGGAAGCCATCCATCAGGCCGTCCAGATGGCGGACGATCCCGGGGCCGCCTTGGACGGGGAGGCCGTGCGGCTTGTTCATCACGATCAGCGCGTCGTCCATATAGACGATCATGCCTTCCAGCTCGCGCATCGTGGCGGGATCGAGCGGGGCGCTGGGCGGCGGCGGGGGTGGCCCGTCCGGCAGCGGCGGGATGCGCATGAGCTGGCCGGGCTGCAGGCGGGTGGAGGCATCCGCGCGTTTGCCGTCCACGCGTATCTGGCCGGTGCGGCAGAGTTTTTGGATCATCCCCTGGGTGAGATTGGGGAAGTGGCGGCGGAACCAGCGGTCCAAGCGGATATCCGCTTCGTCGTCAGTGATCTGCATGGTGGTCAGTGATCTTCTTGGATATCGGGCACGATGCCGGGGGCCTGCTTTGCGGCGCGCAAGTCAGCCCAGTGCGCCTGACGCCGGGCAAGCTCGCGCTCGAAGCCGCGGCCGGTGGGCTGATAAAAGTCCGAACGTGCAATGCCGTCCGGGAAGTAGTTCTGGCCGGAGAAGGCGTCCGGCGCCTCGTGGTCATAGTCGTAGCCGGCGCCGTAGCCGAGTTGCTTCATGAGTTTTGTTGGCGCGTTCAGGATGTGCGCGGGTGGCGCCAGGCTGCCGGTGGCCTTTGCTGCGCGGGCGGCGGCCTTGTGGGCCATATAGGCCGCATTCGATTTCGGAGCGGTGCCCAAATATAGCACGGCCTGGGCCAGCGCGAGATCGCCTTCCGGGCTGCCGAGGCGCTCGTAGGTGTCCCAGGCGGCAAGCGTCAAGGTAAGGGCTTGTGGGTCCGCCAGGCCAACGTCCTCGGAGGCGAAGCGGACCAGGCGGCGGGCGATGTAGCGCGGGTCCTCGCCGCCCGCGAGCATGCGCTCGAACCAGTAAAGGGCGGCATCCGCGTCAGAGCCGCGTAGGGATTTATGCAGGGCGGATATGAGGTTGTAATGCTCCTCCCGGTCCCGGTCATAGAGCGCGGCGCGGCGCGCAACGAGGTCCGCAAGGGCGGCCTCGTCCAATGCGGGCTGATCCGCCGGAAGGCTTGCCACCTGCTCGGTCATATTCAGGAGGTAGCGGCCGTCGCCATCGGCCATGGCGCGGAGCATGGCGCGCGCCTCCGCTGTGAGTGGCAGCGCATGGCCGATGGCGATCTCCGCGCGGTTCAGCAACGCGTCCATATCGGCATCGTCCAGGCGCTTGAGGACGAGGACCTGGCAGCGCGAGAGCAGCGCCCCATTCAGCGCGAAGGAAGGATTTTCCGTTGTGGCACCGACCAGCACAACGGTCCCGTCCTCCACCGAAGGCAGAAAGCCGTCCTGCTGCGCCCGGTTGAAGCGATGGATCTCGTCGACGAACAGCAGGGTGACCTGACCGGTGCGGCGCCTTTTGCCGGCGTCCTCGAACACCCGCTTGAGGTCGGCTACGCCTGAAAAGACCGCGGACAGCTGGACGAAGGCCATGCCGGATGCGGCCGCGAGCAGGCGGGCGATGGTGGTTTTACCGACGCCGGGTGGACCCCACAGGATCAGGCTGGAAAGCTGGCCATGCACGAGCATGCGGGTCAACGTGCCGGCGGGGCCGACCAGATGCTGCTGGCCGACGACGGTGTCCAGGGTGGCGGGACGCAACCGGTCCGCCAGCGGCCGACCGGGGGCCGAGGCGGCCGAGATGGGTGTGTCTGCGAAGAGCGCTGGCTGCTGGATGTCCGTCATGTGTGCTCTCCACGTGGCCCTTCTGCATCAGTTTCGCCACAGGCTGCGACTATTGTGCAGTGCAGGCCAGAATGGCTTGTGTTCCCGATGCGACTTGTCCACCTCTCAGTCGTTATGGTCACAGACCGGAAGTCGCCGCGTCTGCTTGTCCACCCACCAGAGGAGTGTCGGCCGTGCGTAAGACAAATCTACTTGGAGCAACCTTTTTGGCGTTGGCGACTGCCGCCATGCCGCTGACCGCCTTCGCCCAGGCCGCAGCCCCCGCTGCTGCCCCGGCACCTGCCGCAACGCCTGCGCCGGCCCCCGCTCCCGAGCCAACCCCGGCCCCCGCGCCGGACGCGGCTCCGGCGGCACCGGCTCCTGATGCGAGCACGCCGGCACCCGCCACGCCTGATGCCAAGCCGATGAAGAAGCCGATGCACCACAAGATGGCGCATGCCAAGGGCAAGCTCGCGCCGACGAAGGCTGGCGACAAGGCCGTGGAAGATCTGAACGCGGCAAGCCTGGACTCAGCCAAGTCCGGCAAACCGTTCATGGCGCCGACCACGCCTGAAGCCGCCAAGACAGAGGCGCACACGGGCATGAAGTCGTCGATGCACAAGAAAATGCATCACATGACAAAGAAGACCACCGATGCGGCGGCGCCGGCGCCGGATGCCAGCGCACCGCCGCCGGCTGACACGACAGCACCGAAGTAAGATGATGAGGGGCCGGGGGATTT
>CAZZYR010000060.1:0-9790 GCA_964658235.1 uncultured Acetobacteraceae bacterium
GGCGCGGTGTACATGGCGCGGATGCGGGCGGCGTCTTGCGCGGGATGAAGCAGGGCCGGGTTCCGCCCGGGGGTGTGGTTGCCGCCGAAGAGGGTGGCGCGGCGGCTCCAGCCGCCGCAGCCGGCGAGCGTGCCGGTGTGGTGAATGATGAAATAGGTGCCGTCCTCGATGAGCTGGGTGTCCAGGCCCATGAGGTGGTGGCTAGCGGCGATTTGCGCGGGGGTGAGGAAAGGTTGCTGGAGCACGCTGATGGAGTGGGCCATCAGGGTACGGAGGTTGGGGATGTCGGCGGGCGTGGCGAGGCGGGAGGTTAGCAAGGAAGGAAGGCCTTCTTTTTTGAAAAAAAGAAGCAAAAAACTTTTGTCAATTGAGTCCGCGACAGCACGGACAAAAGTCTTTTGGTTTTTTTCAAAAAAGAACTCTTGCCTTACTTCAGGACGATCTCCACGCGGCGGTTCTGCGGCTCGCGGACGCCGGGCGCGGTCGCGATCAGCGGGTTGGTTTCGCCGTAGCCGTGGATGAAGATCTCGCCCGGTGCGACGCCATCCTTGACCAGTTCGGACTGCACGGATTGCGCGCGGCGGACGGAGAGTTTCTGGTTGTAGGCGGCGGTGCCTGAGAGGTCCGTGTAGCCGTTCACTTCCAGCCGCGTTGTTTGGACCTGCGCGGAGGCTTGCGCGGCGGCGAGCACGATCTGGCGCGCGCGGGCGGTGAGGTCGGCGCGATCCCAGTCGAAGAAGACGAGATAGGTGCGGACGGGGACGGTGGCGGCAGGGGGCGGCGCCACCGGCGGCGGCGCGGACTCGACCGGCGGCGGCGGCGCGTTGCCGAAGGTGAAGTTGATGCGGCCGTAGTAGAAACCGCCATCGATGCCGTAGGGCGAAGAGATGATGTATTGCTCGGCGTTGTGATAACGCGCGCCGGCAGTGGTGTGGTTGGCGTAGGAGTCGAACAGATTGTCCGCGCCGAGGAGCAGTGTCACGTCCGGCGTGATCTTGTAGCCGAGCTCCAGATCAGTAATGAAATGCGGCCGGTTGCGGTTGTAGGTGTAGGGCGTGGAACCCGAATTGCCGTCGGCGAGGATTTCCACCACCTGGCCGAAGCGGGTTTCGCGGAAGGTGACGCTGAAGGGGTCGTTGATATAGACAGCCTGGCCGATGATCTTGCTCTTCGGCGTGGATTCCTTGATTTCCGAGAGCACGTCCGGCGTGAGTTGGGCGTAGGCGGCCGTTTTGGTGATGGTGGTGCTGTTGAAGTTGCCGGCGAGCAGCCAGTTCACATGACCGCCGAAGCTGAGGGGCGTGGTGTAATCCACCGTGAGGTCGGCGCCGCGGTTATGGGTGCTGACGCCGTTGGTGTAGAATTGGGCAAACACGTTCGAGGCGCTCACGCCCGCCGGCAGGCCGAAGCCGTTGAGGTTGAAGGCCTCGATGATGCTGGGGCCGCCTGGTTGCTGCACGATCTGTCCGGAGTCCACGATCTGGTCGCGGATATCGATCTCGTAGAAGTCGAGTGCCACATGCATGCGCTCGATCGGCGTGGCGACAAAGCCGACGCTGTAATTCTGCGAGCGTTCAGCCTTGAGCGGAATGGAGCCGAGCAGGCGCGCGCCGGGCGAGGATACGGGCAACTGGCCGCCGGCATTGGTGGGTGCGACGTTGACGGCGGAGAAGCCTTCCTGCGCCAGGGTGGGCGCGCGGAAACCGTTGCTGACAGTGCCGCGGATGGCGAATTGCGGCGAGAAATCGTAGCGCGTGGTGACCTTGCCGGTCTCGGTATCGCCCACATCGCTGTAATGCTCGAAGCGGCCGGCGATATCGACCTGCCAGTGTTCGATCGGGTAGGTGGCCAGGTCGCCATAGATCGCTTCGTTGCTGCGATGATACGAGCCGGCGCTGGCCAAGGTGAAGCCGGGATAGGCCTGGCTGCCGCCTTCAAAGCGCGAAGCGGGATCGCCCGGCTGGATCTGATACGTGTCGCGGCGGTATTCGGCGCCGAAGGCCACGTTGAGCGGGGCGGCGAAGATGCCGACGTCGATCGGCTTGGTGATGTCGAGGTTGTTGGTCCACTCGGTGTCGTTGAATTCGCCTGCGTGGAAATGCGTGGGCGAGCTGCCGGTCGCGTGCAGGAGATCGGGGTTCACCGAGTCGAGCGTGGAGATGTTGTCGATATCACCGCCATAGGTGCTGCTGAGGTCGTAATGCCAGTCACCCAGCACGTTGCCGCGCAGGCCGCCGGTTGCGGAGTAATCGTCCTCGTTAAGCGCTTCGAGTGGCGTGAAGCCGACGGGGTAGTATTTCGCGGCAGTCAGGTTGCCGAAAGGTGCGCCGGGGTCGGTCTGGTATGCGCCGGCGACGTTGGGGTCACGGAAATTCTCGAAAGATTCGGCGTGGCGGTAGCCGTAGGTGCCGAACGTATAGGCCTCCAGCGCGGGATCGAAGGTATAGGCGGCATTGTAGCCGACATTGGCGAGGTTGTAGCGCGGATCGCCCTCGATCTGGCTGACGTTGGCGGGGACCTTGATGGGGCCGAGGTTTTGCGGGAAATTGCCATCGCGGTTGGTGTGGTCGTGGTAGCGGTAATCCGCGGCGATATCGAAATAGCCCTTGTCCAGCAGGGGTGCCGCGAAGCTGCCGCCGACGTTGTTGGTGAAGCCGTCCTGCACGTAAGTGGCACCCTCCTGCACGTAGGCGCTGCCGCCGTGATCAGCGTGCTTGAGAATGATGTTGATCACGCCGGCCACGGCGTCCGAGCCGTAAACCGCGGCCGCACCGTCGCGCAGGACTTCCACATGGTCGATCAGGCTGATCGGGATCATGTCCAGATCGACGGGATCCGAGCCGCCGACGGGGCCGATATCGGCGTTGATATTGCCCGACACGTGGCGGCGCTTGCCGTCAACCAGGACCAGCGTGTCGTCCGGGCTCAGGCCGCGCAGGCGGGCCGCGCGGACCAGGCCGGCGGTGTCGAAGCCGAACGGTGGTAGATCGATGGAGGGCAGAACCTTGTTGAGCGCATCGAAGACGTTCTGCTGGCCGGTGCGCTGCAGCTCGGCGCTGCTGATGACGTCGACTGGGGCGGGGCTGGCCTGCTTGGTGCGGCCGGCCTGACGCGTGCCGGTGACGATGATGTCTTCGGCCGGGGCGGCCGGGGCGTCGGCGGGCGGCGCGCCAAGCGGGGCCACGCCGGGCGTGGGTGTCACGGGTTGCGCGGCCGCGATCGCCGGCAGGAGCGCGATGATCGCCGCGGTGGTCAGAAGGGAGCGCTTCATGAAGAATATCCTGTTTCAAACTTAGACTTGATCTGGCAGCTGATGCTCAGTGCGAGCGCACGGCGACGACTTCGATTTCGACGAGCGCGCCGGGGGCAACGAGGGCGGCAACCTGCACGGCGCTGCGGGCGGGTTTGTTGGGCTGCTCTTCGGTGCCGAAGAATTTCGTGTAGCCGGCCATCATGCCGGCGAAATCCATCGTGTTGCCCTTTTGCGGATCGGCCACGAGAAACACGGTCATCTTCACCACGTTGCCCATGCCGAGACCGAGGCGCGCGAGCGTGCCCTGGATCGCAGTCAGTGCACCAACCGTCTGCGTCGCGGTGTCCCCGTAAGCAGCCTGGCTGCCCTTCGGCGCGCTCTTGTCCACCACGGGGCCCAGCGCGCCGGACAGGAAGACGATGTCCGTGCCTGCTTTGACGGTAACGGCAGCGGAAATCGGGAAATCGCTGCCCAGCAAGGGCGTGCGCACCACGTCATCCGCGTGTGCCGCCGTGCAGGCAAGCAGGAAAAGGCCGAGCAGACCTCCATGTAACGATTGTGCCATTCAGCCGCTCTCCGCGTTGATCGGAGAATACCCTGAATATCACGGACGCGTGCTGTCCAACAAAATGTTGCGGAGCCAAGGCCAACCAGGCAATTTGAGGCATGTTTTGCCTGCCGGCTAAGCATTTTTTTCCACGATCTGGTTAAAATTGCGGCGGCGTTTGTATTCGATCCTCTAATGATTTTACTAACCTGCGACGAAACCGCCACAGGTTGGCGCATCTACGCGTGACGGACCCCATCCTTTGTCAGCGCCGCAACGCTAAATTTGGAAAGCCGCGACAACACTCGGAAAAGTTTTTTCGTTCTTTTTTTCAAAAAAGAATTCTTCCTTACCCCTCCGCCCGAACCTTCACCACCCGCCGCCCGTCCATCTCCAGCACCTCAAACAGCCACCCGCCGAACACAATGCGGTCCCCCGCATGGGGCACGCGTTGCAGCAGCGCCAGAATCAGGCCGCCCAGCGTGTGGTAGCTGCCCTCCGCCGGCAGATCCGGCAGCAGCAGCCGCGCCTTCAGCTCATCCACCGGCGTCATGCCGTCCATCATCATCTCGCCGCCAATCTGGTCGGCCGCCTGGCTGGGGGTGCCGTAGCCGGGCTCCGCCAGGTCGCCAATGATGGCTTCGAGCACGTCAGCGGCCGTCACCACGCCTTCGAAGCTGCCGTATTCGTCCATCACCAGGGCCAGTCCGAGGAAGTCCGATTTAAGGCGTTCGAGGGCGTCCAGCGCGCTGATGGTATCCGGCACCACCATGGGCTGACGTAGTGCCGCGGCGATGGAGAGGTCCTTGCCATCCAGGATGCGGTCCAGGATGTCCTTCGCCTGCACCACGCCCACCACGTTGTCGATCGATCCGTCGCACACCACGAAGCGGCTGTGCGGTGCGGCCTTGAGCGTGTCGGCGATCTCGCGGCGCGGATCGGTGCGGTCGATCCAAACCAGTTCGTTGCGCGGGGTCATGATGGCGCGGACGGGTTTGTCCGCCAGGCGGAGCACGCGCTCGATCATGTCGCGCTCGCCGGTCTCCAGCACGCCGGCCTGGGTGCCTTCGGCCAGCAGCGCCCGGAGCTCGTCCTCGGTCACGTCCTCCCGCGCATGCTCGCCGTGGCCGATCAGGCGGAGGACGAGGTCCGAGGACCTGCCGAGCAGCCAGACAAGGGGAGCGCTGATACGGGCCAGCAAGGCGACGGAGGGGGCAAGGCGGGCGGCGATGCGTTCGGGGGAACGCAAAGCGAGGCGCTTGGGGACTAGTTCGCCGAGGACGAGGGTGAGGAAGGTGATGCCCAGCACGGTGAACGCGAGTGCAATGCCGGTGGCGGCTTCGGCGAGGTAGGGGATGCGGGCGATGAAGGGGGCCACCGCGCCGGCGATGCGAGCGCCGCCGAAGGTGCCGGAGAGGATGCCGACGAGTGTGACGCCGACTTGGACGGTGGGGAGGAAGCGCTGCGGGTCTTCGGCCAGTTCGCGGGCGATGCGGGCGCCGTGGACGTGTTTGCTTTCCAGCACGGTCAGGCGGGCACGGCGGGCGGAGACGAGCGCCATTTCCCCCATGGCGAAAGCGCCGTTGAGGAGGGCGAGGAGGATGATGAGGGTGATGAGGAGGGCGGTGGTCACGCAACGAGGCTTACCACGGCCGTTGGCACGTCGTCAGTGAGTTGGCTAGGGCCAACGCACCTCCGGAGGCAAGCTCATCAGGATGGCCTCCACGTTGCCGCCGGTCTTCAGCCCGAAGGTGGTGCCGCGGTCGTGCAGGAGATTGAACTCCACGTAGCGGCCGCGGCGGACCAGCTGGTGCTGACGGTCCGCGTCCGTCCAGGCGCGGGCCATTCGGCGGCGGACGATGGCGGGGTAGGCGGCAAGGAAGGCCTCGCCTACATCGCGGGTGAAGGCGAAATCGGCGTCGGCGTTACCGGTGTCGAGGTGGTCGTAGAAGATGCCGCCGACGCCGCGGGGTTCGTTGCGGTGGGGCAGGAAGAAGTAACGGTCGCACCAGGCGGTGAACTTCGGGTAGTAGTCCGGGCTGTGGGCGTCGCACGCGCGCTGGTAGGCGGCGTGGAAGAAGGCTTTGTCCTCGGCGGTTTCGGGGGTGTCCAGGAACATGGGTGTCAGGTCGCCGCCGCCGCCGAACCAGCCTTTGGTGGTGACCAGCATCCGGGTGTTCATGTGGACGGCCGGGACGTGCGGGTTCTGCATGTGGGCGACCAGGCTGATGCCGGTGGCAAAGAAGCGCGGGTCTTCAGCGGCGCCGGGGATCTGGGCGCGGAACTCCTGGGAAAACTCGCCGGACACGGTGGAGACATTGACGCCGACTTTCTCAAACACGCGGCCGTGCATGAGGCTGATGACGCCGCCGCCGCCGTGGCTACCGTCCTCCGTGGGCCTGGACCAAGGCCGCTGTTCGAAGCGGCCGGGCGCCCGGTCACTGAATTTGCCTTCGGTCTGTTCGTCCTCGATGGCTTCGAAGGTAGCGCAGATGCGGTCCCTTAGCGCCTCAAACCAGGCGCGGGCGGCGGGTTTGAGTGCCTCGTGGGGGAGGTTGGCGGGGGCATGGCTGTCCATGGTCCTATAGTAGCGGGCCCGATGGCGCTTTGCCGAGGGGGATCGCGAGCAGGTGCCGATGGTGCACCGCAAGGCATTTTTGCAGCCGCCCGATTGCAGGCTCTTAACTCCACCCCTATTAGGGTCCATCAACGCCGCGGGAGGAGTGTGCCCTGCGGCCGCCGCACCACCGTGGTGGGCAGCGGTTTCCACGATCGGTTGTAAGGACGCGAACCCATGGCCGGCCTGCACAAGAGCGAGTTCCAGAATCCGGTGATCAACTGGGTGGACACCCGCCTGCCGCTGTTCACCCTGATGACGAAGGAATACGGCAGCTTCCCCACGCCGAAAAACTTCAACTATTTCTGGAATTTCGGCGCCCTGGCCACGATCAACTTGATGGTAATGATCGCCAGCGGCATCTTCCTGTCGATGAACTACAATGCCAGCACGGCCGGCGCTTTCGACAGCGTGGAGCGCATCATGCGCGACGTGAACTACGGCTGGCTGCTGCGCTACGTTCACATGAACGGTGCCAGCATGTTCTTTGTGATCATCTACATCCACATCTTCCGCGGCATGTATTACGGCTCCTACAAGGCGCCGCGCGAGCTGCTGTGGATGACCGGCGTGGTGCTGTTCCTGCTGCTGATGGCCACCGCGTTTATGGGTTACGTGCTGCCGTGGGGCCAGATGAGCTACTGGGGCGCCACCGTCATCACCAATCTGTTCTCCGCCATTCCCGTGGTTGGCAACTGGATCGTGACGCTGCTGTGGGGCGGGTTTTCCGTGGACAATCCGACCCTGAACCGCTTCTTCAGCCTGCATTATCTGCTGCCGTTCGTGATCACCGGCGTGGTGTTCCTGCACGTGGTGGCGCTGCACATCACCGGTTCGAACAACCCGCTGGGGATCGACGTGAAGTCCGAGCAGGACACCCTGCCCTTCCATCCGTACTACACAGCCAAGGACAGCGTGGGCATGGCGGTCTATTTCCTGCTGTTCGCCGTGCTGGTGTTCTTCGTGCCGAACTTTTTCGGCGAGGCGGACAACTACATTCCGGCCAACCCGCTGCAGACGCCGAACGCGATCGTGCCGGAATGGTATTTCCTGCCGTTCTACGCCATCCTGCGCTCCGTGCCGGACAAGCTGCTGGGCGTGATCGCCATGTTCGGCTCCATTCTGGTGTGGTTCGCGCTGCCCTGGCTGGATACCTCGCCGGTGCGCAGCGCGCGGTTCCGGCCGATGTACCGCTGGTCGCTCCGGCTGATGGTGCTGTCCATGGTGGTGCTCGGCGTGGTCGGCGCGCATCATCCGGTTGAGCCGTATGTGTCGCTGGGCCGGCTTTCCACCATCTACTACTTCCTGCACTTCCTGGTGCTTGTGCCGCTGTTCGGGTTTATCGAGCGGCCGCTTCCGCTGCCAGACAGCATCAGCAAGCCAGTGCTCCCCCGTAACTTCCCAGGCGGTGGCGGTCCGCTGCCCTCCGGCGCCGCTGCCACGCCGATGGAGAAAGTTTGATGCGCGCGATCGCCGCGGCTTCTATCCTGCTGCTCGCCGGAATGGGAGTTGCCCAGGCTGAGGAAAGCTTGCCTCCGTTTCCAAAGACGAACTGGAGCTTTTCGGGCCCATTCGGCACGTTTGACCGCGCCTCCGCCCAGCGGGGTTTTCAGATCTACAACGAGGTCTGTTCGTCCTGCCATTCCATGAAGCTGATGAGCTACCGCAATCTCGCCGGCATCGGCCTCAGCGCGGGGCAGATACGAGCGGTGGCGGCCAGCAAGACAGTGCCGGGCGATTTGAACGACCAGGGCGAGCCGACCACACGGCCCGGATTACCGTCCGATCATTTCGCCAGCCCCTATCCAAACGACAAGGCGGCGCGCGCAGCCAATAACGGCGCGTTGCCTCCTGACCATTCGCTGATCGTCAGCGCGCGCGAAGGCGGGCCGGACTACATCAATGCGCTGATGCTGGGATACGTGGAGCCCCCGGCCGGGGTGAAGGTTCCGGACGGTCTCTATTACAACAAATGGTTCCTGGGCCACCAGATACACATGCCGGCGCCATTGCAGGCCGACTCCGTGACCTATGCGGACGGCACGAAAGCGACGTTGGAGCAGGAGGCGCATGACATCGCCACCTTCCTCACCTATGCCTCCAACCCGCACATGGAGGAGCGCAAGCATCTCGGTGTGCGGATGGTGGGGTTCTTTGCGCTGATGTGCGGGCTTACCTATGCGGTGAAGAAACAGGTGTGGGCAGACGTTCATAAGAGCAGTGACGACGAGAAGCATTAAGGCAAGGCCTTCTTTTTTGAAAAAAAGAAGCAAAAAACTTTTATCAATGCTACGCGGACCAAACGGATAAAAGTTTTTTGGTCCTTTTTTTTCAAAAAAGGACCGCTTGCTTCATGGCAACGATCGGCGTGATTGGCGGCTCCGGCCTCTACGACATCGAAGGTTTGGAGCAGCGCGAATGGAGGTCCCAACCAACCCCCTGGGGCACGCCGTCCGATAACCTTTTGCACGGCATTCTGGATGGCGTGCGCTGCGTGTTCCTGCCCCGCCACGGCCGCGGCCACAAGCTTTCGCCCAGCCACCTAAATTACCGCGCAAATATTGACGCGCTCAAGCGCGCCGGCTGCACGCACGTGATTTCGCTCTCGGCTGTCGGCAGCTTGCAGGAAAACCTGCCGCCCGGGCATTTCGTGATCGTGGACCAGTTCATCGATCGCAGCTTCGCGCGGGAGAAGAGCTTTTTCGGCGAAGGCTGCGTGGCCCATGTCAGCATGGCCCATCCAGTGTGTCCGCTGCTGGGCGATACGCTGGAACAGGCCGCGCGCGGCCTGGATTTGCCGGTGACGCGCGGCGGCACATACCTGGTGATGGAAGGCCCGCAATTCTCCACAAAGGCGGAGAGCGAACTGTATCGCGCCTGGCGCTGCCACGTGATTGGCATGACGAACATGCCGGAGGCCAAGCTCGCGCGCGAAGCGGAGATGCATTACGCGACGGTGGCGATGGTGACGGACTACGATTGCTGGCACGAAACGCACGCGCACGTGACGGTGGACGCTGTGGTTGCCGTAATGACCGCCAACGCGGAACGCGCCCGCGCGCTGGTGCGCCGCGCGATCCCAATGCTGAAAGATGCAGCCGGATGCGCGCAGGGATGCGACCATGCGCTGGATCATGCGATCATCACGCCGGCTGCGGCGCGGGATGCTGGGCTGGTGGCGAAGCTGGATGCGGTGGCAGGAAGGCAAGGCCTTCTTTTTTGAAAAAAAGAAGCAAAAAACTTTTATCCATTAAAGCCGCGACAGCACTGACAAAAGTTTTTGGTTCTTTTTTTCAAAAAAGAACTCTTCCTTCACGCATCATAAGACACCAGCACCTCTGCCGGCACATCCACGCGCGCCCGCCCCCCCCAA
>CAZZYR010000061.1:0-4290 GCA_964658235.1 uncultured Acetobacteraceae bacterium
GCCACCACGCTGATGGCCACGTATGGCCGGCCCAGCCTGTCCATCTATGGCGTGGCCGCGGCGCTGCGTATGTCCCCGGCCACGCTGCGCCGTCACTTCCCTGACCTGGATGCGCTGCTCGCGGACATACTACTTCGCCACCTATCCTCCATCGCGGCCGCCATCGGCCAGGCGCCCGTTCTGCCGGCCACCGCCAGCATCGCGCAGCGCCAAGCCGCCCGCCGCGCCGTCTATTTCCGCGTCACCCGAGGCCCGCTGAACGCCCCCACGCACGCGCACCTTCTCCTGATCCGGGAACGCCACGTGCTGCCGCCCGACCTCGCCGAATCCGTCGAAAGGCTCCGCGACCAGATCGGCGACCTTCTCGCCGGCGACAATGCGGAAGCCGCCCTCGCCCTGCTGGACACGAGCCTGCCCATCGAACGCATCGAAGCGATGCTTGCCGTCAAGGCGATGCCGCACCGCATCCCGCACTTCCCGGCGGCGGCGGAGACGCAGGGTGGCGGGGCGGATGCACCAAAGACCACACCGAAGGCGAGGGCGGGACCGCATTGAGGAAGGCAAGGCAAGGACTTCTTTTTTGAAAAAAAGAAGCAAAAAACTTTTTCGAATTGCGGCACGGCTGTTGACCCGAGCGCTTACAAGTAAAAATTTTTTGCTTCTTTTTTTCAAAAAAGAAGTGCTTCCTTCCTTTCAGGATATCCAAATGACCAACCCCCTCTTGCGCCATGACTTCGGAAATTCCCTCGTCTCCGCCAGCGTTTTGGCGCAAGGCGCGGAACTGTGCGCGCTGCGGGACGCAAACGGCCTGGACTACCTGTGGGATGCCGGCGCGGCATGGTCACGGCACGCGCCCATCCTGTTTCCGATCGTGGGGCGGCTGGCCGGGGACCAGCTTGTGCATAGCGGGCGCGCATACAACATGAATCAGCACGGCTTTGCGCGGGACATGGCGTTCTCCTGGGTGTCACGCGGCGATGATGGTTGCGTTCTGGCGCTGAGTGATTCCGAGGCGACGCGCGCGCGGTATCCCTTCGCGTTCCGGTTCGAGCTGTCTTACCAGGCGCGTGGCGCACTGCTGGAGATGATTTTCCGAGTAGTAAACACGGGGGATGCGGTTCTGCCGTGTTCGTTCGGGGCGCATCCGGCGTTTCGCTGGCCGTTACAGCCCGGCGTAGCGAAAGAGGCCTATGCGCTGACGTTCGACACGGAGGAGACGGGGTGTTTGCGCGGCGTGGTTGGCGGACTGCTGACGGAAGCGGACCGGACGAACCCGGTGTTCGACCGCAGACTGGCGCTGCGGGAGGAATTGTTCGCCGATGACGCGCTGATATTTTCCGAAGTAGCCAGCAAGAGCGTGCGGTATGCGGCGGATGGGGAGCCAGGGTTGACGGTATCCTGGGAGGGGTTTCCGCAACTGGGCATCTGGTCCAGGGCGGGCGGAGATTTTGTGTGCATCGAGCCATGGTGCGGCATGGCGAGCCCGGTGGGGTTCGATGGGGAGTTCGCCGACAAGCCCTGGATCGTTGCCGTCCCTGTTGGCGGGGTGCGGGAGGCGGTGGTGCGGATGGAGCTGGGGACCTGACGCGCGGATGCTAGCCGGACAGCACGCCGGCGCCGCAGCGCGCGCCGCCGACCCAGGTGTCCGCCTTGCCGAGGCCCACGCCGGTGGTTTGCAGGACGGCGTTGAGGATCTGGTCCACCGACCCGGAAGCGCTGTTCAGGATGGCGGTGACGCTGGCTGACAGGCCAGGCACGCCGATGCCGTTCACCTGCAGCGAGGTATTGGCGAGCAGGCTGGTGACGAGCGCGCCGGTGAAGTCCGTGGTGTCCGTGGATTTGACGGCAGTGTTCTGGATGTCCGTGTAGGAATACGCGACGGGCACGGCAAGCTGATTGCCGATTTTGGCGGTGCCCAGTCCGGTGACCGTGACGAGGCCGAGATTGACGAAGGTGGCCGGCGTGACGGTGGGTTCATTGCTGTAATTCACCATCTGGGCGGCCGTGACGTTGCCGATCCAGCCTTGGACCAGGCCCGGCGTGACATTGAGCGTGGCCGACGTGGTGGCGGGATCGAGCGCCTGGCAGGACAGAGCGGCGAGCGAGGCGGTGCCGTATCCCACTTCGAGATAGATCGGCAACTGAACGAGCGACAACGGGGCGGCGCCGATCAGCCCGATGTTGAAATACAGGCGCAGCTGGGCGGTGTGCACGCTGCTGCCCACGGCATCGACAGTGATGGCGGTTTGGCTCTGCGCGGGTTCGCCGAGGGACATCATCCCCGTGGCCGATGCGATGCCTGGCAGGTTCACGCCGAGGGAGAGATTGATGAGATGCGAGGCGGCGCCGATTTGACCGGCGGCCTGGACAAGATTCATGGCGGACGCGGTGGCGGTGGTGGCCGGCTCCGGATCGCTGATGGAAAGATTGCCGTAGGGGCCGAAGGAGATGAGTTGCGAGAGATCGACCGTTTGTCCACTGGACGAGGCGGCTTGCTGGAGTTGCGAGATGGCGGATGCGGCGCTGGGCGCGACCGTTGAGAGCGCGTTGAGGAAGGTGGAGAGCGGAATCGTGGCGGAGACGGCCTGCTTGTAGGTTCCGCCAACCTGGCCGATCTGCACGGCGATGGCTTTGCCGAGCGCAAAGATATCGACGTTGGCGCTGGCGAGGTTGGTGTAGTCCACGGCCGAGAGCTGCACGGTGGCGCCGACGAGGCCGCCGAGCACCGCGTTTTCGATGCCGCCCTGCAGCGAGGCCACGCGTGAGCCGATGGTGTAGGCAAGCGTGTTCGTTTGGGCGGCGACGGCCTGCGTTGTCACCAACTGGGTGTTTTGCACGGTCGCACTTTTGCCGATGAGGGCGAACACGCCGCCGAAGAACAATGGCTGCTGGTGCTGCATGGTGACGCGGACGGCATTCGGGGGAGTTGGCTTGCCTTTCTGGAAGCGTTGCGCCGCGGGGATGGTGGGGTCCGGCGTGTATGTGCCGAGCTCTACACCGGAGACGTCCGATGTGGCATACCCGTTGTTGGCCGCGTTCGCCTGGGCGGCGGGGATTGCGTGGGACAGGTCCGCGGCGGCGGCGATGGCGGCCATGTCCGTGGTTGCCTGAAGTTGCCGCCTGGCGCTGAAGATATTGCCGACATCGATCGCGAGCCCGGCGACCGCCAGCATGGGCACGACGGAGGTTGCGAAGAGTATGGCTGCGGCGCCTCGCCTGTCGCGGCGGAGCGGGCGGTGCGTCACGTCAATATCCTCCAAATTGCACGCTGCAGGTGCGGGTGATGCTGGTGGCCGATGTGGAGACGAGAGAGGCGAGGACGGGAATGGGTGTGCTGCGCAGATTGTATGTGACGGTGACGGCGAAGACCGTGGCGGGCGTGCCGGTGGTGGCGGTGGAGACGGTGAGATCGGCCGCGTGCAGGAATGGGGCGTTGGCGGCGGCGTTTGCGACATATTGCCGGGCGAGGCTGGTGCGTTCGGCCGCGTTCAGTCCAGCAATGGAGGCGCGCGCGGCGGCACCGGCCAATTCCTCGACCTCATGGATGTATGTGTAATAGAGGCCGAAGCACATCATCCCGATCATCATGAAGATGAACACGGGACCGACGATGGCAAACTCCAGCGCGGCGACGCCTGAGGTGCTGGCAAGCAGCGGCCGGCCCAAAGCGGGACGGACGGATGTTGGTATCCGGGCGGTTACATCGCTTTCGCTGTCGGCCATGGGGAAGCCTGGGTTGTTAAGATTTTTGAACTTACAACCGTAGCTAGAACAATTGAAAGTGATTAACGCGCCCGGACTGCAATATAGATTAGGATTTGGGTCGAATCTTCAGGCTTCAGCTGTGCCAGGTGTAGAGCCGCTCCTGGTTGGTGCCGGTGGGGATGTTGACGCCGGAGGAGATGGTTTCCCAATTCTGGACGTAATCCTTGAACTCCGCGAACGTGAACTCTGATTCGTAAGCGCAGACCTTCCACATCTTCTTGTAGATGATCCCGAAGCGGATTGATTCGGATGTGAGAAAGACGAGCATGGCGAGCTTGAGCTTGAGGGCATTGTCCGTGCCGCCGGCGTAAGCGGCGAGATCACGGATGGCTTGGTCCAGCGAGGCCCGGCCGCGGTTTGCGGACTGATCAAGAAGATCCTGGGGATTTGAGTTGAAGATGCCGATGCTGTTCGTGCCGACATATCCGCACGAGAACGACAGGCGGTTGCCGGTGACGACGCCGTCCTCCTTGAAATAGTAGATGGTGCCGGCGGAGTTAGTGAAGCCCTTGATGTAAAGGCCGC
>CAZZYR010000061.1:4390-9761 GCA_964658235.1 uncultured Acetobacteraceae bacterium
TTGAAATAGTAGATGGTGCCGGCGGAGTTAGTGAAGCCCTTGATGTAAAGGCCGCCTTCCTGGAGGTGCAGGATGACTTGGGAGCCGCTGCTGGAGATGGTGATTGTGTGCATCTGGGTGGAGGCAGCATTTTGGGTGCGTTTGCCATTTGCGCGCACGGCAGTGACGCCTTGGGTGAGGATGGGCAGGTCGTTGCGGTAATTTTCCAGATCGAGGTTGAAGTTTGCCATGAGATGTCTCCTCGTTGGGTTATTGATTCGGGAAAGGAAGGCCTTCTTTTTTGAGAAAAAAGAAGCGAAAAACTCTTGTCTGTGCTGTCGCGGAGCTCAAAGGTAGATGTTTCTGGTGGCTTTTCAATGCAGGATCGCGATGAGTTTGTGGGGCGCTTTTGTTTGATAGACGTAGACTTGGTTGAGGGAAGTCAGGGCGACGTAGACGCGGTTGAGGAGTGGGTCCACGGCGACGCCATAGGGGGGTGCGGGTGTGGGAATGACGCCGATTATGTACGCGCTATCGCGGCTCCAGATCTGGACCTGATTGTGCAGCAGGTCGCCGACGTATTCCTGGGCGTCTTGGTCCTGTGCCTCGGCGGTGGCGAAGGGCGAACCCTGCGGGTATGAGTTGGACAGGCTTGGTCCGGCGTTAACGGCCAGAGCGCGGTTTTCGAAAACCTCGTCGTATCCGCCGGCGGGATTGGCGATGCCCCAGACGGTGACGTTGGGGCCCCAGGCGCCGACGGCGCTGCCGCCAGTGTGGGTGGGGGGAAGCGCTGTGCCGTTACTCAGATAGGCGTGCAGCGTGCCACGGGCATCCAGCACCCAGGCGGTGTCCTCCGCATCGAGAAACATGCTGAAGGGCTGGATGAGAGACGGGTCCGTGATGGTGGCGATCTGGGTGAAGGACGGATTGTAAATGGTGACGTTGTTGCCGCCGTTGTTGGCGACATAGATGTTTCCGTTGAAGGCGACGGAGACGGCCGTGGGGTTTGAGACGGACGTGGTGATGGTGGCGGTTTGCTTGAGTTTGGGAGAGTAGACGTTGACGCCGCCATAGAGGTTGGCGACGTAAAGGTTACTGGCGGCATCGACGGTGATGCCGAATGGATAATTGAGGGTGGCGGTGGCGGATTGTTGGCTTACCGCAGCGGGAGCGATGTGACGCAGGGTGGCGAGGATGTTCAGGTCCGGCATCTGCGCGGGGGCCGCGTGGTCCGGAAGGCGTGTGGGGATGCGAGGGGCGGGCTGCGCATGGGCGGCGCCGGCGAGGGTGGCGATGAGGGCGAGGGTGATGGAGTGGCGCATGGGTGGCTCCTGATCTGGCGTTTCGCGGGGTGGTGCGATGGCCAGGAATTTAGGAGGCGCCGCGGGGGATTGGGTGTGATGGGGGTCACAGGCGGGATGGATTTTTTAGGATGGGCGTGGTGTTGAAGGTGGTGGGGAGAGATTTGCGCACCAGCGCCGCCGCATCCGGGCGCGACCGTTTCTGCTGTCCCCTGAAACCGGTTCGTGGTAGTTCTTTGGTTATATCGTGGGAGGCCACAAATGGCCAATGTTACGCGGTCCATCGGCTGTGCTGCCGCAATGGCCTTTTTCTCATTGGGACCGGCTCCCGCGGCGACGCTCAAGACGATCTACTCGATTACTGGATCGTCAGATGGTGCTACAAGCGCAGCACAACTGCTCTACTACAATAAGAACACCGCTTACGGCACAACGGAGTTTGGCGGGGCAAATAATGGAGGAACGGTATTTTCATTCAATACTGTTACTGGTCAGGAGAAAGTTGTCTATAGCTTTCCCAGTGGATCGTCGCCGCACGCTTCTTTAGTCCGCCAAGGCGGGCTGCTCTACGGAGTTACCCAGTCTGGCACCGTATTTTCAATCGATCCGTTGACTGGGCAAGAGAAAGACATCTGCGTTCTTTCCGCAATCACCTCAGCCCCTCTGATCAGTGTCGGTGGATTGCTCTATGGAACCACAACGACCGGTGGCCCGCATCGTTACGGGAGTGTGTTTTCTGTTGATCCAGTGAACGGAACACTCACGGTGCTTTACCTCTTTGCCGGCCGCAATGATGGCAGCCATCCCCAAGCCGGATTGATCGAGGTGGGCGGCATATTATACGGCAGCACGGCGATCGAAGGCCCATTGAACAATGGGACGTTGTTCTCCTTCGATCCCGTAACTGGATCTGAAAAAGTAATTTACAGCTTTGCCGGAGGCAAGGATGGAGCCAGCCCCCAGGCTGGGCTGATAAGTTTCAAAGGCGTTTTGTATGGAACAACCATCACCGCCGGCCTATCCAGCAATGGCGAGGTATCCAACGGCGGCACCGTGTTCTCCTTCGATACCACAACTGGGGTGGAGAAGGTGCTTCATAGTTTTGCAGCCAGCGCTAACGCCGATGGAAACCAGCCGCTCGCTTCGCTGATTAACGTGGCTGGCACGTTGTTCGGCACGACAAAGGGAGGTGGGGCGCACGGCAAAGGTACGGTGTATTCGATCAACCCCGCAACTGGCGCGGAGAAGATTGTCTGTAGTTTTGCGGCGGGCACGAATGGAGGCAATCCCGTAGCTCCACTTACGTATGTCAGCGGCCAACTGTATGGCACGACGTCCACGGGGGGCCAGTATGGGGAAGGCACTGTCTTCACTGTTGATCCAAAGACGGGCATTGAGAAAGATTTGCATACGTTCACAGGGTTGCCTTCGTCGTCCTCAAATAACCTGCTCAACATAAACGGCACCCTATTTCTATCCACCAGCGCCGGCGGTTCGGCCAGCCTTGGCAGCATTGTCAAGATAGTTCCAACGACAGGCGCAGCGACGGATATCTATGACTTCGTCGGCGGTGACGCCGGCGCTAACCCGCTCGCTTCGCTCATTGGCGTCGGGAATTCGCTCTATGGAACAACGAGTATCGGTGGCACGTCCAACAAAGGCACGGTGTTCGCAGTAAACGCAGACACCGGAGCTGAGGCTGTGCTTCACAGCTTTGCCGGGGGCACGGATGGAGCATTGCCCACCGCTTCGCTGATCGACCTGCGCGGGGTCCTTTACGGAACAACAATGCTCGGCGGCAGTATCACCAATGTTGGGACGGTGTTCTCGGTCAATCCTGGGAACGGCGCCGAAAAGGTGTTGCACACGTTCGGAGATACGACCGACGGGCATCCAATGGCCGCTCTGATCAATGTGGGCGGTCAACTCTATGGAACAACGAAGGATTACCTTGGCATAATATATTCGATCGATCCTGCCACCGGCGTTGAGAAAGTGGCCTACAGCTTCCATCTCAGGAATGACGGTTATAGCCCGGTCGCCCCGCTGCTAAATTTTCGCGGCATGCTATACGGAACGACGATCGGATCGAATGTGCCTGGTGAGGGCGCGGTCTTCTCCTTCAATCCGGCGACCCTGGTCGAGAAGGTGATATATTATGTCGGTTCCGAAGCCGCGCTAACCCAAGTCGGCGGTATACTCTACGGAACCTCAAATAACACGCCCACCGCGAATGGCAAAATATTCACCATCAATCCCACCACAGGTGCGGAGGCAGACATCTACAGCTTCACCGGCGGAAGTGATGGCGGAAGTCCCAACGCTGCCATGGTCAGCATCAGCAACAAACTGTATGGCACCACCAGCACGGGTGGCGCGAATGGACTGGGTACGGTGTTTGAGCTGACTCCCTGACGCCGGAGGTTGAGCAGCTTCTCCTGGGGCGCTGCCCCTTGATAGATCAGCGCACCCGTGGACGCGCACGCGATGGTGACGGCGTGCCTCGACTGGCAACCACGAAGACATCTGGAAGGAAAAATATCGAGTCTTCTTTTCAGAAAAGACCTACTTTGTTTGGTCCGTGACAGGACTGATAAAAGCCTTTGGTTTTTATCAAGAACGTGGCGATTTCCAGGGTTGGAAGGGAGGAGCGGGTTTTATCTGGCCGGGGGTGAGGCCGCCGAGGCGCTGGAGAAGTTCGTCGTAGTGGGGGTTTTTGCGGCCGTAGGCGATGCGGCGTTCGACGATCTGGCCGGAGGGGCTGGTTTCGCGGATGTCGAGGATGATGGTGCCGTCGTTTTCCATGTGGGCCTGGCCGATGGAGTCGCTGGCCGCTTTCGATACCATAACGATGGGCGCCGTGTGCGCGGGGATCATTGGGCGCCCACGCCGTGGCTTTGCATGAAATTCTGGAAGAAGGCGTAGAGATGGGGATAGTCGCGCTGCATCGCGGCGGGATCCTTGGTGTACATCGCGAAGCTTTCGGCGAAGGCTTCGTCGCGTCCGGCCTGCCCGTCATTATCCTGATGGTAGTAGGGCTGGGCGAGGCGGCCGGTGTGTGAATCCTGGTCGTAAGCGGCTTTGAAAGAGTCGGAGTTAGAGACATTGCGCCAGATGCTGTCACGATAATTCACGCCATGGCCGGTTTCGTGCATCAACGCGTCGACAGAACCGCTATCGCGATTATCCGGCATGCGGCGGGTGCCGTTCGGGCCATCCTGGGTGGCGATGATGACGTTGCGATGGCCTACATCGTAGGTGCCGACGACCTTCGACCAGTCACCGTCCGCGGCGTAGCCGCGCGGCTGGACGCCGGCGAGATCGGGTCTGTCTGTAGCGACGGAGCCGCGTGTTACCTCGACATGCAACCCTTCGTCCTGCATCAGGCGCATGGTCGAGGCCGGCAAGCGATCTACCATGTATTGCTGGACGACGGCGACATCCTCGGGGGCGGCGCCTTTGCCGGATTTGACGAGGGAGGCAGCGAGCGCCCGGCGGGCCTCGGGCGTATCGGCACTGGAGATGCCGGCGGCGGTTGGGCTGAATGCGGGCCCTGTGGCGGGAAGCGGTGGCGGAGGATCGTAGCCATACGGCCTGTAACCGCCGCTAATCGACATGTCGCCCATGGTCAGCCTGCCTTTGAAAACCGATTATGGCGAAGCAGACGGTATTTTCGGCGCCAGATGCAGTCAATGAATTTAAGGATTACACTGAGATCAAATTTTTTTCCGACGTTCCCCAGATGGTTGGCCCACCCGGCCATCTGTAAGGCAGGTTACTCACCGTTCGACGGCCTTTGCACAGGCGAAGGTGCCGGAACAACCCGCGCCAGGGAGCGACACGTCTACCGCCGAGCGAACCTCTCCGAAAAAAAGTTCTTTGGTTCTTTTTTGCAAAAAAGAACTGCTTGCCTTCCCTACGCTTTCGGCAGCCTCACCACGAAACGTGCGCCCAAAATCTGACCATCCGCACCCCTACGATTTTCCGCGCTAATCCGTCCGCGCAGCGCTTCCACGATCTGCCTGCTGATTGATAGCCCCAACCCCGAGTGGCGGCCGAATTTTTCGCCGGCGGGGCGTTCGGAGTAGAAG
>CAZZYR010000062.1:0-9477 GCA_964658235.1 uncultured Acetobacteraceae bacterium
CTGGCTTGCCCTGATCGCTGGCGCCGCGATTTGCCGTGACCCCCGGCGCAACTGGCGCCGGCGGCCCCAGTATCTCCAGTCCAATACCCGTCACGGCCAGAATGCCAACGATGCCGGCCCAGAAAATGACGAGGGGCTTGACGCCGGTCATGGGTAAGGGGGTTTCCGACGCCGCAAAGTGGGGCTGCCGCCCTCATTCTGCCAGCCTTGCAAGCTGGGCCGCACCCTCTCCCGCACGCGGGAGAGGGCATGTTGTTTCCTGCTCAGATGGAAGCAATCGTCAGCGGAGCTGCGTCTCCTTGGGGTGGAAGCCTACCATCGCCTTGACCACAGTGATGCCCTGCTGAAGTTGATAATCGGTTTCCGGCTTGGCGAGGTCGAATTTCGGCCAGGTGGTCGGCGGCTTCTGCTCGATCTGCTTGGCCTGTGGCGGGATGTCGTCGCGCGGCGCGGGCGGCTTGGTCGGGGCGGAGCCGCCCTCGTTCTTCAGCGCGTGGTTCAGGTCGGCCTCGCGGTCCGGCAGGTAATGCACCTCGTCCTCACGGGTCTCCTGGACGGGCACGTCCGGCGCAATGCCCAATCCCTGGATGGAGCGCCCGGACGGCGTGTAATACCGCGCCGTGGTCAGGCGGATGGCGCCATCCCGGCCGGTGCCGTCATTGCCCATCGGGATCACGGTCTGCACGCTGCCTTTGCCGAAGCTGCGCGCGCCCACGATGATGGCACGGCGATGGTCCTGCAGCGCGCCGGCCACGATCTCGCTGGCCGAGGCGCTGCCGCCATTGATCAGCACCACCATCGGCAGGCCCGCTGTCAGGTCCGTGCCCTTGGCGTCCCAGCGCTGGCTGTCTTCCGGATGGCGCGCCCGCGTGCTGACGATCTCGCCGTCCGGAATGAAGTCCTCGCAGATGTCCACCGCCTGATCCAGCAGGCCGCCCGGATTGTTGCGCAGGTCGAACACCAGGCCCTTCAGCGTGTTGTGACTTTGGTCCTTCAGCTTGTCGATCGCGGCGCGCAGCTTGGGATCGCTCTCCTCGTTAAAGCTGGACAGCCGTATGTAGCCGATGTCGCCATACAGCGCGGACTTCACCACCTGCATGTGGATCGCCTCGCGCGTCATCGTCACATCCAGCGGCTTGTCGATATGCTCGCGCTTGACGCTGAGCGTGATCGTGCTGCCCGGCGCGCCGCGCATCATGTCCACCGCGTCATTCAGCGGCAGGCCCTCCACCGATTTCCCGTCCAGCGACAGGATCAGGTCGCCGGCCTTCATCCCCGCCCGCGCCGCCGGCGTGTCGTCGATCGGCGAGATCACCTTGACCACGCCGGTGTCCTTGTCCGCCGTCACCTCCAGCCCCAGGCCGCCGAACGCGCCCTTGGTGGTGATCTGCATGTCCTTGAACTGCTTGGCATCCATGTAAGAGCTGTGCGGATCCAGCGAGCTAACCATGCCGTTTAGCGCGTTATCGACCAGGTCCCGGTCCTTCACCGGCGCCACGTAATCCGCCCGCACCTTTTCGAAGACTTCGCCGAACAGGGTCAGCAGATGATAGGTGTCCTGCCCGCCGCCGGCTTCCTCATCTGCTCGCGCGGCGCCGGTCAGATGCAGCACCGGCCCGGTGGCAAGGCCCAGGACGAAGGCGGCGCTGAGAAAGAGGCCGGTGCGGAGTTTCATGCCTGGGTCCTTGGGGTGGGAGAGATCGGAAGATAGGCAAGGCCTTCTTTTTTGCAAAAAAGAAGCAAAAAACTCTTATCCACGTGGCGCGCGGCGCGGCCGGCGCGCGCCCCAATCGAAAAAAGTTTTTTGGTTCTTTTTTTCAAAAAAGAACATGCTTCCTTCCTGTCCGCCACATTAAACCTCACCCCGCCTTCAAGAAGGGCGCCGGATCAACCGGCTTTCCGCCCTCCCGAAACTCCACATACAGCGAACCCGTCCCCATCCGCCCCACCTTCTCCCCCGCGCGCGCCGCGTGCCCAGGCCCCGCCGCCAGACTCCCCAGCCCGGCCAGCACGATGTCATATCCGCCGCCGCACTCCATGATCAGCAACTGACCATAACTGCGGAACGGCGCCGCGAACGCCACCCGCCCGGCGCAGGGGCTGACCACGAACGCGCCGGGTGCTGCGGCGTAGGTGATGCCGGTGGCCGGGCCGTCCTCCGCCGGCGCCCCGAAAGCCCGCAACACGGCGCCCGCCACGGGCGCGGTCAGCCGGCCGGCGGATTGCGCCAGCTTGGCGCCTTGTGGCCTGGCGAGCGCCGCCTGCCGCGCCCGTGCGGATTGCGCGGCCAGCGGACGATGCCCCTTATCCGCGCGCGCCGCGTCACGCGCCGCCCTCGCCGCCTGAATGGCGTCTTCCTTGTCCATCGCGGCAATCGCATCCCGCAACGTCTTCGCCTGAGCCGCCGCATCGGCCACTGCCTGCGCCGCCTGGCGCCCGTCCAGCTCGGCTTGCGTCACCTGCAGCTTCGCCTGCCGCACCACCTCATCCAGATCGGCTTCCCGCGCGGCCTGTCGCGCCCGCTCGGCTGCCAGGATACGCGCCTGGCGCGCGGTGGCTTCGCGCGAAGCGGCCGCTTCACCCTGCTGCATGCGCAAAAGTGCAGCCTGCCTGTCCAACGTCACAGCGATGCCGCGCACCACCAGCAGGCCGCGCAGCGCCTGATCCGCAGGGACGGGTGCCGCGAGCACCGCTTCAGTGGGCAGACGCGACACACGCAACATCACCGGCATCAAGGCTTCGAAGGACCGCCGTGTGGTTGCCAGTTCGGCCTCGATCCGGGCCTGGCGGCGCGTAGCGTTGGCCAGACCACTCGCCGCCGCCGCCACGCCGGCCTCAACCGCGCGCAAAGCGGCAGCCTGGCGGGCGCGGGCATCCACCAGCCGGGCAGCCTGCGCCTGCGCGGCGGCAAGGTCGCGCCTGGATTGCATTTGGGTGGCAGCGCGGGCGGCGCGCTGCCGTTCGGCATCGGCAAGGCGGGCGGCGGCGTCTGTGCGGGGCGTCGCTTGGGCTGGGAAAGAGCAGACAAGAAAAGCAAGGAAGAGTTCTTTTTTGAAAAAAAGAACCAAAAAACTTTTGCGATTCAGAGTTTGCTCAGCAAGGAGAGGCGGATGGCCTGCCGGTCCTGGGTGGCGGTTTCGGCGGCAACTTTCCGCCAGTGGGTGCCGGCAAGAAACACGATGACGGTATAACTGACAAACAACACCAGAACGGCCACTGCGGTCTCCATAGCGAATCGGCGAGGCCAGCGGACGCCGGCACGCCAGCCTAGCCGAGCAGGCTCCGGCCCGTCATCTCCCGGGGCTTAGCCAGGCCAAGCAGGCCAAGCAAAGTGGGCGCAAGGTCCGCCAGCCGGCCATCATGCAGCGCGCCGCCGGGGCCGCCGGCAAGGAAGACGGGAACCGGGTTGGTGGTATGGGCGGTGTGCGGCCCGCCCGTCACCGGGTCCCGCATCAATTCGGCATTGCCGTGATCCGCGGTCACCAAAAGGGCGCCATGCGCCTCAGCGATGGCGTCCGCAATACGCCCCAGGCCGGCATCCACAGCTTCCACCGCGCGGATCGCCGCCGGCAGGCTGCCTGTGTGGCCCACCATGTCCGGGTTCGCATAGTTCATGATGATCAACGCATATTTTCCCGTGCCGATCGCCTGCACCGCGCGGTCCGTCAGCTCCGCCGCGCTCATCTCCGGCTGCAGGTCATAGGTCGCCACCTTTGGCGACGGCACCATGATCCGGTCCTCCAAGGCATACGGCGTCTCCAGCCCGCCATTGAGGAAGTAGGTCACGTGCGGGTATTTTTCCGTCTCCGCCAGGCGGATCTGCGCCAGCCCCGCTTCGGAAACCACCTCCCCGAGGATGCGCGTCAGCGGCACCGGCGGAAACAGCGCGCCCATCCGCGCCGCCAGCGCCTCGCTGTATTGCGTCATGCCGGCGGCCGCCGCAAAGCTGATCCGGTCACCCCGGCCGAACCCGTTAAACTGGTCATCCAGCAGCGCCGCCAGCAGTTCCCTGACCCGGTCCGCCCGAAAGTTGAAACACAGCAGCACGTCGTTGTCCCGCATGCCCTGATACGGACCGATCACCGCCGGATCGAGGAACTCGTCGGTGACGCCCTGCGCATACCCGGCGGCGACGGCATCCTGCGCGCTGGCGAAGGTCGAGTCGGACTCGCCGAGTGCCATGGCCCGCCACGCACGGGCGACACGTTCCCACCGGTAGTCCCTGTCCATCGCATAATACCGGCCGCTGACGGTTGCGATGCGCGCGGTCGGCGGCAGCGCGGCCTCAAAGCCAGCCAAAAATCCCGAAGCGGTGCGCGGTCCCGTGTCACGCCCGTCCGTGATGGCGTGGATCGCGGTGGGGATCCCCGCTTCGCCGAGGACACGTGCCAGGGCAACGGCATGATCCTGGTGCGCGTGCACGCCACCATCAGACACTAGCCCCAGGAGATGACACGTGCCGCCGGTGCGCTGGGCCGCGGCGACCAGATGCCGCAGCGCCTGGGTCTGCGCCAGGCTGCCGTCCCTGATGGCGGCGCCGATGCGCGCCAGTTCCTGCCGCACCACGCGTCCCGCGCCGATGTTAAGATGGCCGACCTCGGAGTTGCCCATCTGGCCGTCCGGCAGGCCCACGTCGTCGCCGCTGGTGTGCAGGAAGGCACGCGGAGAATTGGCCCAAAGCGCATCAAAGTTCGGCGTGCGCGCCAGGGCCACGGCGTTATCGGCGGCGTCCTCGCGCCACCCGAAACCATCCAGGATCAACAGCATGACGGGGCGGGTATGAGGCATCCCTCATTCCTGTGGTTCCGCCAGCGCGGCGTCAACCGCATCCTGCACTCTCCCCACCGGGGACATGTGCCGCTGATGGCTGTTGAAGCGCGCCTCCAGCGCGGCATTGCGCGCCGCCATCGTCTGATGCTGCTGCGCGTAGGTCACCACCATCTCATGCGCGGTCGCCATGATCGGGCGCAGCCGGGATTGCGCGGCCAGCGCCGGCACGATGGCGATCACGTAGGGGTCCGTGACGGGCACCGGCGCCGGCATATCGTCCGGCATCGCGGTGCCCGCGCCCAGATGGCTGCCTGTGCCGGCCAGCCAGGCCATGCCGCGCTCGCAATACCGCGCGGAGAGCGGCGTCATAATCTCCTGCCCCAGCCCCGCCCGGTATTTCATCAGCGCCCGGCACACATTGCCGCCGCTGAGCGCCCAGGCCCGGCTAAGGTATTCAACGCCCAGCGCGATGTTCGTCTCCGGCGCGAAAAGTTCGGTCAGCGTACCCGTGAAGCCGAGCTGCCGCGCGGTCGCCGGCATCACCTGCATCATGCCGATCTCGCCCGACGTGCCGATCGCATCCGGCCGATACCCCGTCTCGATCATCGCCACCGCGTCCGCCAGCGCCGCCGGCACATGCCGCCGTGCCGCCTCCGCCTGCAGCGTCCCCAGCCAGGTTGCACGCCCACCTTCCATACCCGGAATGGTAGCGCTAGCCGGCGTTGCGAACATCAAAAGGAGGAGTGCCAATCGCACGTCGAGTGCTTCCCAAGAGCGCGGACCCCACTCGTAAAAGTTTTTGCTTCTTTTTTCAAAAAGAAGCGCTTTCTTTTTTCTACACTATCACCCGCAGTGGCATTTCTGCATCCCTCACGCTCACCGGCACCCACCCTGCCGGGTCCCCATCCGCCTGCGCCGGCTCCGCCGTCCCCAGGATATCGATCCTGGAAGCCCGGACCAGCCGAAGCCCAGGCGCCCGCGGCAGCAGATTCATCGGCAGCGCCGCGCCATACATCATCGCCGCCCACGGCCCCGTATGTTCAAAAAGCGCCACGGTGAACCCCGGCTCGGACGGCATGGCGTCAGGCGCAAGCAGGTATTGGCCGGCATACAGCGTGCCCTTGCTGACGATCACGCTCGCGGCTTCGGCCAACGTGCCATCGATTCGCAGCCGGATGGGCGCGTAGTCGTAGCGCATCAGCTCGCGCAGGGTCTGCAGAACGTAAGCGCCACGGCCCAGCGCGCGCTTGAGCTGCCTGGGCAGGCGGTGCACCACCTGCGCATCCAGCCCCACGCCCAGCATCTGCACGAACAGGCGGTCCGGGCCTCCGCCGGTGGCCACTCCGGGCCAAAGCGGCCGCGTGCGTCCGAAAGCAAGGCAGGCGGCGACCTGGTGCGGGTCAGTCGGCAAATGGAGTTCGCGTGCCAGCACGTTGGCGGTCCCCATCGGAATGACGCCCAGCCTTGCATTTGTGCCGGCAACCGCGATCCCGGCCGCGACTTCCGCGATCGTGCCATCACCGCCGGCGGCGACGATGATGCGCTCCGCATCCCTGGCCGCGTGCCGTGCAATCTCTGTCGCGTGGCCCGGGCGGCAGGTTTCAACCACGTCCACATGCATGCCGCTCGTTTGCAGAATATCCAGCACCCGCCACAAAAGTTGGCGACGGCGCGGGCCTGCGGCCGGGTTGTGTATGACGATCAGGACGCCGTCCGGCGTGATGCTGCAAGGCTCGGCAACGCTGTCCGCCCTGGCTGGGAAAGACAGGACTATCCACGCCAAGTGTGGCGATTCGGTTGCAGAGCGAAGACAACCATGTGATACTATTGGCAGACTCGGCATCGGGGACGTCACGCAAACTTCACTGACGCGGCGCGTTGCGTGTTCTATCTGCTGCTGCCTGTTCCAGCAGATACAGGCTGGGGGCCGCTCTCGACGGTGAGGCTCATGAACGCCTTTTCAGCTCAGTCCTCGCAGGCGCCGGATCGCCCGATGCACAGAACCACCTACCGATCCGTGTTCATCTCGGACACCCACATGGGCACGCGCGGCTGCCGAAGCGATTTCCTGGCGCATTTCCTGGGATCTTTCTCCACCCAGAACCTGTTCCTGGTCGGCGACATCGTCGACGGCTGGCGACTGCGGAAATCCTGGTATTGGGACGAAATGCATGACGAGGTCGTCAAGCTGATCCTTCGCCATGCCAGCCAGGGCGCCAAGGTTCTCTATATTCCCGGCAACCATGACGAAATGTTCCGGGCCTGGCTGCCGCTGAAGCTGGAAATCGGCGGCGTGAAGCTGGTGGGCGAGGCCGAGCACGTCACCGCTGACGGCAAGCGGCTGCTGGTGATCCATGGCGACCAATTCGACAGCGTTGTCCGTTACGCCAAGACGCTCGCCTTCCTCGGAGACTGGGCCTATGTCACCGCGCTGAACGTGAACCGCTGGTTCAATGCCGTCCGCCGCCTGATGGGCTACCCCTACTGGTCCCTCTCCCAATGGGCCAAGCGGCAGGTCAAGGAAGCGGTCAAGGCGATCGACCGCTTCGAGGACGCACTCGCTGGCGAGGCACGGCGCCGCCATTTCGACGGCGTGGTCTGCGGCCACATCCATCACGCCGAGATGCGCATGGTGGATGGCGTGCAGTATCTGAACACGGGCGACTGGGTGGAGAGCTGCACCGCGCTGGTGGAGCATCATGATGGCCGGCTGGAGCTAATCGACTGGGTGGCGCAGAACAAGCTGTCCTTTTTCACGCCCCGCCAGGTCAATGTTGCCGAACCTGCCTGATCCAGCGTCGACTACCGCAGAACTGACCGGGATCGTGGCCGATCTGCCGCCGAATTCCCGCGTCCTGATCGTCTCGGACGCCTGGCTGCCGCAGGTGAACGGCGTGGTGCGCACGCTCGCCACGCTGGTCGCCGAGCTGGAAGCGCTGGGGATCGTTGCCGAAGTGATCGGCCCGGACCGCTTCCGCACCCTGCCATGCCCCACCTATCCGGACATCCGCCTCTCCGTGCTGCCGCACCGCAAGCTGGCAAAGCTGGTGGAAGCCTTCCAGCCGGACGCACTGCATATCGCCACGGAAGGGCCGCTTGGAATGGCCGCGCGCAAGCTCGCGCGCGCCCGCGGCTGGACTTTCACCACCGCCTTCCACACTCGCTTCCCTGAATACCTGCGCGCCCGCACCCGCGTCCCTACCCGCCTCTCCTATGCCTGGCTGCGCCGCTTCCACGCGGCCGGCCACGGGCTGATGGTGGCAACGGAAAGCCTGCGCCAGGAACTGGCCGCCCGCGGCTTCGCGGACCTGCGCGCCTGGTCCCGCGGCGTTGACCTCACACTGTTTCAGCCTGAGCCGCGTGCCGCCTGGCCTGGGCTGGCGCGCCCAATCTGCCTGTATGTCGGCCGCGTCGCGGTGGAGAAAAACATCGGCGCCTTCCTCGATCTGGACCTTCCCGGCTCCAAAGTTGTCGTCGGCGACGGCCCGCAGCTCGCCGCCTTGAAGCGTGAGTATCCCGGCGTGCATTTCGCCGGCGTCCTGCATGGGGAAGCGCTGAGCCACGCCTATGCCGGCGCCGATGTCATGGTGTTCCCCTCGCTGACGGACACGTTCGGACTGGTGATGCTGGAAAGCCTGGCATGCGGCACGCCCGTGGCAGCCTTCCCGGTGACGGGACCCAAGGACGTGCTGGTTGGCGGCGGCGACGCCATCGGCGCAGTGGATGTGGATCTGCGCGCCGCCGTGCTGCGCGCGCTGGAGGGCGGGGACCGGATTGCCTGCCGGGCCTTCGCGGAGACGTTCTCCTGGCGGGCGTGCGCGGAGCGGTTCGTGACGAACCTGGTGCCGATCCGGCAGGGGCTGGAGGTGGCTATTCAGTTGGCGCCGGCGTAAGGCTAGGAAGGCCTTCTTTTTTGCTAAAAAGAAGCAAAAAACCTTTTTCAGTGCTGTCGCGGACCAAATGGACAAAAGTTTTTTGGTTCTTTTTTTCAAAAAAGAGCTGCTTCCTTTCTTTGCTGGCTGGTACTTGCGTTTCGCCCTCCGCACCACGCGCTGGTCGCTCGTCGGCGCGGAGCATCTCGAGCCATACCTGCGCGAAGGCGCCGTGATTGTCGCCGTCTGGCACGAGCGTCTGGCCATCATCCCCGCCTTGTGGAGCCGCGCCCGCCGCACGTATCCGGATCGTCGTGTGGTGGCGCTGGCCAGCCGGCACCGAGACGGCCAATTCGTGGCCGGCGTGCTGGCTCGCTTCGGCGTGCGCGTGGTGCATGGCTCGTCCGGCGATTCCAAGCGGCGCGAGCGTGGCGGCGCCGCCGGCCTGCGCGGCCTGCTGACCGCGCTATCGTCCGGGGACGCGGTGGTGATCACGCCGGACGGCCCCCGCGGGCCGCGCCGCGTCGCCGCGCCAGGCGCGGCGCAATTGGCAGTGCTGAGCGGCGCGCCGGTTCTGGCGGTGGCGGGTCAGGTGCGCTGGCGTATCGTGTTGCGCAGCTGGGACCGGATGGTTGTGCCGCTGCCGTTCGGCCGTGGCGTGCTGGTGTGCTTGCCCGTAGCGGGCGATATTTCAGCCGCGCTGAATCTGGCGGCGGAGCGCGCGGATGAAATGTGCAAGTAAGAGTTCTTTTTTGAAAAAAAGAACCAAAAAACTTTTATCCATTGATTCCGCGACAGCACTGAAAAAAGTTTTTTGCTTCTTTTTTGCAAAAAA
>CAZZYR010000063.1:0-9353 GCA_964658235.1 uncultured Acetobacteraceae bacterium
CCTCCGGCCTTGGCGAAGGCGCCCGGCTGATGCTCGCCGCGGCGGCGCATCTCGGCGTGCCAGCCTGGCCCATCGAATGTGGCTTGATGCCGCCAGGCACGGGCGCGCACGCGCGCGCAGCAGCCCCGCCCGCCGGCGCGCCGCTGATCCTCCACGTGAACGCGCCCTCTTTGCCGGCCGCCCTCCTCGGTCTGCCGCGTGGCTTGGCGCGCGGCCGCATGCTCATCGGCTACTGGGCCTGGGAGCTTGGCGTCGTGCCGGACACCTGGCGCCACGGCGCTCGCTTCGTCCACGAAATCTGGGCACCCTCCAGCTTCACCGCCCTGGCACTCGAACCGCTCGCCCCCGGCCGCGTGCGCGTGGTGCCCCACCCTGTGGCCACCACCCCGCCGGCACCCTCTCGCCTCGGACGCGCGGATTTCGGCCTCCCCGAAGATGCCATCATCACCCTCGTCAGCTTCAGCCTCGCCTCCAGCCTCGCCCGCAAGAACCCGGAAGCTTCCATCGCCGCCTTCCGCAAGGCATTCGGCACCCGGCAGGACCGCTTGCTCCTGCTCAAGATTGTCCACGCCGATGACGCGCCGGACGACCTCGCCCGCCTCCAGGCCGTCATTGCCGGAGACCCCAACATCCGACTCGAAACCCGGCTTTTCCCCGCGCCGGACAGCCACGCCCTCACCGTCTGCGCGGACATCGTGCTCAGCCTGCACCGCAGTGAAGGTTTCGGGCTCGTGCCCGCCGAAGCCATGCTCCTCGGCCGCCCCGTCATCGCCACGGACTATTCCGGCACCACGGATTTCATCGATGCCACCAGTGGCATCCCGATCCCCTACCGCCTGATCCCCGCCATCGATCCACGCGGCGTCTTCGAAGCCGCTGGCGCGGTTTGGGCGGAAGCCGATACGGACGCCGCGGCCGCCGCTCTGGTCCGCCTGGCCGACAACCTGGACCATCGCAGCCAGATCGGCCGCGCGGGACGCGAAGCGGCGCTTGCCCGCCTCGGCGCCCAGCCATTGGCCGCCGCCATCCGCGCCCTCGGCCTGAAGGTGCCGGCCCCATGAGGATCCTGGTCTGGCAATGGGGCCGCTTCGGTGCCGGCCCGCGTGTGGCCGCGGATTTCGCCGCCCTGTTCAACACCTTGCCCGGCACCGATGCCGCGCTGTCGCTCGCTGCCCGTGCCGAGATCCTCGCCGGCCCGCACCGTCCGCGCTGCGAACTTCCGGTGCCCACCTATGCAAGCGTCGCCGGCTACGCGTCCCGCGTGCTGCGGACTCCGCTTCTCGTCCCCTGGCTCGCCCGCGCGGTCGGCGCTCTCCAGCCGGATGTTGCCCTCTGCGCCATGCCAGGCCCGCTGGACCTCGCCATGGACGCCGCCTTGCGCCGCGCCCGCGTGCCGTATGCCGTCGTCGCCCACGATGCGGATCTGCACCCCGGCGACGGCTACCCCCTGCAGATGACGCTGCAGCGCCAGCTCCTCCGCCGCGCGGACGCCATCGTTGTCCTCTCCGACCACGTCCGTGCCCGGCTGGATGAGCTCGGCCTGTCTCAGGGCAAGCCGGTCCTCAAAACCAGCCTGCCGCCGCACACGCTGGCGGACGCGCCGCCCGCACCCCGCGCGCATGGCGGCAAGCTCCGCCTGCTCTGTTTCGGCCGCCTGCTTCCCTACAAAGGCCTCGATCTCCTGGCGGACGCGCTCGGGCGGATCCTGCCGCGTCCGGACCTGGAGGTGCGCGTGGTGGGGAAGGGGCCTGAAAGCGCCACGCTGATGGCGTTGCGCGGTCTGCCGGGCGTCAGCGTGGAAAACCGCTGGGTGCCGGAGGAGGAGGTCGGCGCCCTGATCGCCTGGTCGGACGCCGTCGTCCTCACCCACCGCGAAGCCAGTCAAAGCGGCGTCGCCGCGGCCGCCCTGGCCGCCGGCCGCTGGATCGTATCCACCCGCGTCGGCGGCCTGGCCGAGCAACTCGCCGGTCAGCAGATGGCCCTTCTGGCCGATGTGGATGCCGCGTCGGTCGCCGCCTGCCTCGCACGGCTGATCGATGATCCTCCGACGCCGGGCGGCCCTGCGCCGGATTGGCGGAGCGATGCGGGTCGGCTCGCGGAGGGTCTCAAGCGAGCGCTTGTTTGAAAGGATGAAGGCAAGGCCTTCTTTTTTGAAAAGAAGAAGCAAAAAACTTTTATTAGTTCTTCGCGGACTCAATTGGTAAAAGTTTTTGTTCCTTTTTTTTCAAAAAAGGAATGCTTGCTTTTCCTTTTGCGCCTTATTTGACGCGCAAATAAACGGTCGACTGATTCTCCACATCCAGCGCCCCCGACGCGCCGGTGTCCCCGCTCATATACGCCACCAGGCAATCACCCACGCCCATCGCGCCACTAAACCCCGCCGCCGGAAAGCTGGCATAGGCGGATCGTTGGATTGCCTGTGCCCCCCGGCTGGAGATCGGCAACGCTAGCACCTGCATTGCGCCCTCGGGAATGGTGAACGTCACGGGCGTGAAATTGCGCAGCACGGCAATCGGGCCATTCGGCGGCTGCGCGTGCAGATGCGCCGCCGCGCAGGCCGGCGCCGGCAGATACATGAAGTTTGCTGCCGCCGACCAATACAAATCAGGCATCGCCCAATGTGTGCCCGCTGGCGCGCCAACAACGGGCGCGGCGCTAGCCGTGCCGGCAATGCCGTCCACAGTCATCGGTTGCAGCGCCATCACGCCCACATAAACGCCACCCGGCTGCACCAATCCCGGCACGGACCGGAATTCCCCGCCCATGCCGAACGGGATGATGGCGGGCGCGCCGGGCTCCACCGGCATCACGCTCGCCTTCAGCATCACCGCCGTGCGCGTGTAGCGCGGGACGTCGGCGGACAGGAACGGATAGCCGGCACTCACCCAGGTCATCAGGCACGTCCCGCTCGCCCCCGCTGGCACCACATGGTCCAGCGCGAAATTCACCGGAATCGCCACGGGCGTTCGGTCGTTGCTTTTAAGGATGCCGGCCCACAAGCGCGACAGCATCGGGCCACCGGTTGGCGCCTGTCCATTGCGCGCCATGCACGCTGTCTCGCTGTCCGGCGTGGTGCCCACCTCCACCAGCGCCTCGCTGAAGGAAGTGTCGTTGCCGCTGAAGACAACGCTGCCCGACAACCCGGCAAAGCCGGTCCCCGCCGGCATCCAGGACGTCAGCAGCGTGTTTCTAATGCCTGATACCGCTCCCGCCTGTGCCACAACGCCGCCGAGGCGCACCCGTGTCCCCGTCCATGGCACGCCATCTCGCAGCGCCACGGCAAGCGGCGCCTCCAGGGAAGCGGTCACCCCGGCCACATTGGTGGTGCTGCCGAACACCGGCAGCAGTTCACCCGGCGCTGCACTGGCAGGCAGGCCCGGCACAGGCAAACTGAGGCTGTAATGCCCGGGTGCCACCTTCTCCGCCGTGCCGCTCTGCATGCCCAGCCCTTCATCAACCGGCCCGCCCGCGAACAGATCGACCCGTGGTTCTCCCCCCCGCGCCGCAATCTCGCCCGCCACTTCTCTGGAGGCCTTCACGCCCAGCAATCTGCCATTCGGCAACGGCATCGGATCGAACGTCACCGGATTCGAACTCGGCAGCGGACGCGGCGCGAACCCATCCGCCACGGCCTGCAAACTGAGCCCCTTTTGCCCGGTGAACATCGCCTGCGCCGCCGTATCGAACACGATGGAAAACCCGGCTTGTGCCACCCCCGGGCAGTAGGGCGCGGCATCCGGCCGCGGCACGGTCCGCGGATACACCCCCACCACGAACGGCCCGGCATAGGCCACCACCCCCACATCCACCCCCGCGTCCGGCGCGCAGGCCCAGCCGGCCGCCCCGCCATTGCTGAACCCGTCCACAAAGCCGTTCAGCGCCGCGCCCGCGGCCTCGCTTTGGCCGAAGGCGCCACATGCCGCGAACGCGCCGACCAGAACCGCCAAAATGATCGCGCGCATGCCGTAAAGCTCCGCTCGCGGCGGCGCTTGCATCGCGCCACCGGCCCAGGCCGCACGGGATAGAGCTGAAGTTTAAATTATTGCTGAACCGGCTTCATTCTTCGCCGGCCCAAAGCCCAAAGAAATCGGGCATCGCGGACGCCCGCCCGGAAAACGCCGGGGCACGCTTCTCCTGGAAGGCCCGCACACCCTCCCGCCCATCGGCCTGGCTCGCATAGAACATCGCCAGCGAATCCACCCGGTGCGCGGCCACGGGATGGCTTTTTGCCGCGTTGCGCCACAGCATCTGACGCGTGAACGCCACCGCCACGGCGGACCGACCGGCAATCAGCTTGGCGGCAAAAGCCTGAGCATCCGCCAGCAAACTTTCCGGCGCGTGCACGGACCGCAACAGCCCGGCCCGCAAGCCCTCCGCCGCATCGAAAATATCCGCCGTGTAGCACCACTCCAGCGCCTGCTGCATGCCCACCAGCCGCGGCAGGAACCAGCTCGAACACGCCTCCGGCACAATCCCCAGCCGCCCGAACACGAACCCGATGCGCGCCTTTTCGCTCGCCATCCGGAAATCCGCCGCCAGCGTCATCGTGGCGCCAATCCCCACCGCCGCCCCGTTGATCGCCGCGATCACCGGCTTGCGGCACGCGAAGATCGCCAGCGTCACCCGCCCCCCCGTATCGCGCACGCCGTCCACCAACTCCGGATCGTCCAGCCGCTCCCGCAGATCGTCCATCGTCGGATGCAGCGTCTCATCCAGCCCGAACACGTTCGTCCCGTCCGCCGCCGACAAATCCATGCCCGCGCAGAACGCCCGCCCCGCGCCGGTCAGCACCACCGCGCCCACATCGTCATCCAGGCTCGCCGCCTCGATCGCGGCCACCAGCTCGTTGGCCATCGTCACCGTAAACGCGTTCAGCTGCTCCGGCCGGTTCAGCGTGATCGTCAGCACGCGATCCGTCAGGGACAGCGCGAGCGTTTCGTAAGTCATGAGGAGCTCCAACAAAAAGGAAGGACTTCTTTTTTGAAAAAAAGAAGCAAAAAAATTTTATCGGTGCTGTCGCGGACTCATTGGGCCCACGCGTCCAATGGAAGCAGCATGCCTGCGAGAACAGGGTCAGGATGGCGTGACATGGCGGCCACAAATGGGCTGTCGGCGACAACCAGGTGGGAAGCACCCATCGCCAGGGCAAACGCCACATAGAGCGTGTCGTATGGCGAATGGCCAACCGCCATCCCGATGTCCAAGGCCACGTCATGCAGACCCATGTCGCGTGTCGGCGTCGGCCGGACGATCTGCCCAAGCAACTCCAGGCCGTCGCGGGCCTCGTCGGCAGTTAGCAGCTTTCGGCGCACCCGAAGCCACAACACGTTGGTCGCCTCGTTCAGCCAAAAATCCGGCATCACCAGGCCGGCGCGCGCGCGCGCCAGCCGGCCGGCCACATCGCTACCGGTTTCCTCCAGAACCCACTTCAATCCCACGGACGCATCGACCGCCAGCACCATCACGCGCCGCGCCGGGCCAAATCCTCCATCCGGCCGTTGCGCGTCTCCTCCAGAAGCTCGGCGGAGGACGGCCCACCCCGTCCCGCGACGCGCTTCCTGAACGCCGCCAACCGGGCAGCCACTTCGGCGCGGTCATCCTCCATCAATGCCGCCCGCAAGAGCTCACGATGCTCTGCCTCCGCGGACCGCCCATGCTCCGCCGCACGAATGCGCAAACGCTTGACCACCTCGTCATCGAGGTTGCGCACCGTCAGAACCGCCATGCTTGCCACCTGTGCTTTCATTCGCAGCAATGCCAGCATACCCTTTCGAACGCGTGCCCCGCAAGTATCGGCCCGGCGCGACAACATGCCGCAGTCTGACCTAGTCTCTTAGCATGGACGCCTCTCCCCGCCCCTCCCGCGCCCGCCGCGTCGCCGACATCCTGCTTGGCCGCCTCGTCACCCTCGCTCTGGCCGCCAGCGCCGCCGCCCTCGGCATCGGCAGCTTCTTCCTGATGTCCAGCGGCGCCCCGCTGGCCATCCGCCCCAACCTGATCACCGCCCTGGTGATCTCCAACCTCTCCGTCCTGCTCCTCCTTGCCGCCTCGCTCGCCGGCCGGCTCACCCGCGTCTGGGTCGCCCGCCGCCGCGGCTCCGCCGGCTCCCGCCTCCACGTCCGCCTGGTCCTCTTGTTCTCCGTCGTCGCCGTCATCCCCACCATCCTGGTCGGCGTCTTCGCCACCGCCTGGTTCTCCCTGGGCATCCAGTTCTGGTTCAACGACCGCATCCGCACCGCCCTGAACGAGGGCCTCCAGGCCAGCCAGGGCTACCTCTCCGAGCACCGCGACACCATCAAGACGGACGCGCTGGGCATGAAGGCGGACCTGGAGCGCGCCGGCCGCGCCATGTTCGACCAGCCGGACGCCTTCCGTCAGGTCCTGGAAACCCAGACCACCCTGCGCGGCCTGGACGAGGTCAGCATCTTTGAGCCCACCACCGGCCAAGTGCAGGTCAGCGCCGGCCTCATCGCCGGCATCGGCCCCGGCAAGATCCCTCCCGGCGCGTTGGAAGCCGCACGCGAAGGCGAGGTCCCCGTGCTCAGCAACGGCGTGGACACCGAAGTCCGCGCCATCATCCAGCTCAACAGCACGCCCCCTTTGATGATGATGATCGAACGCCCGGTCGATCCGCACATCCTCGCCCACATGCACTCTACCGAGGACGCGGTGGCGCAATACGAACGCCTGGACGCCAACCGCGCCAGCCTGCAGGTCACCTTCGCGCTCATCTTCGCCCTCGTCGCCCTGCTCGTCCTGGCCGCCGCCGTCTCCATCGGCCTGGTGCTCGCCAACCAGATCGCCCGCCCCGTCGGCTGGTTGATGCAGGCCGCCGACCGCGTCCGCGGCGGCGACCTCGCCGTCCGAGTCCCGGAGATCGCCAGCGACGACGAACTCGCCGGCCTCTCCCGCGCCTTCAACCGCATGACCAACCAGCTCGCCGGCCAGCGCGCCGAACTCATGAGCGCCTACAGCCAGATCGACGAGCGCCGCCGCTTCACCGAAACCGTGCTCTCCGGCGTCTCCGCCGGCGTCATCGGCCTGGACGGGCAGGGCAGGGTGGAACTGCCCAACCGCGCCGCCAGCACCCTGCTGGGGATCGATTTGGTGAACCTGACCGGCCAGCCGCTCTGCGACCGGGTGCCAGAAATCGGCGCGCTCCTCACCCAGTGCATGAACGCGCCGGAACGCCCCGTCACCGGCGAAATCCAGGCCGGCACCCCGCGCCGCACCCTGCTCGTGCGCATCGGCCCGGAAATGAAGGCCGGCCGCGCCCACGGCTTCGTCGTCACCTTCGACGACATCACCGAGCTGCAATCCGCCCAGCGCAAGGCCGCCTGGGCGGACGTCGCCCGACGCATCGCCCATGAGATCAAGAACCCGCTCACGCCCATCATGCTGTCCGCCGAACGCCTCAAGCGGCGCTTCGCACGTGAAATTACCTCGGACCCAGACACCTTCATACAGTGCGCGGACACCATCGTCCGCCATGTCAGCGATATCGGCCGCATGGTGGATGAGTTTTCCGCCTTCGCCCGCATGCCCCTGCCGGTGATCAAGCCGAACGACATCGGCCGCATCGCACGCGAAGCCCTCATCCTCCAGCGCAGCGCCCACCCGGAAATCGTGTGGTCCACGGATATCCCGGAACGCGGCCCAATTGCCCCCTGCGACCGCCGCCAGATCGGCCAGGCACTGGCGAATCTCCTCGTCAACGCCGCCGACTCGGTCGCCATGCGCGCCCGCACCCAGGCCGATCCAGGCCACATTTCCGTGAGCGTGCACGCTGCCGAAGGCCTCATCCGGATCGCCGTGGTCGATAACGGCCTAGGCCTGCCGCAGGATGACCGCACCCGCCTCACCGAGCCCTATGTCACCCACAAACCGAAAGGCACTGGCTTGGGTCTTGCCATCGTCAAGAAGATCATGGAGGACCATGGCGGATCGGTCACACTCGATGACCGCCAAGGCACAGAAGGCGCCACAATGGGAGCCATCGTCACGTTGATCCTGCCTGACACGACACCGCTTCTGGTGGCGGCCGACGAGAAATTGCCCGATGGCGCATGAAATCCTGATCGTCGACGATGAGCCGGACATCCGCATGCTCATCGACGGCCTGCTCCGAGACGAAGGCTACGACACCCGCCAGGCCGGCGACTCGGACGCCGCCATCGCCGCCTTCCGCACCCGCCGCCCCTCCCTCGTCCTGCTGGACATCTGGCTCCAGGGCTCCCGCCTGGACGGCCTCGGCATCCTCAAGGCGCTGCACCGCGAGGAACCCGCGGTCCCTGCCATCATGATCTCCGGCCACGGCAACATCGAAACCGCGGTCGCCGCCATCCAGCACGGCGCCTACGATTTCATCGAAAAGCCGTTCCAGTCAGACCGGTTGCTGCTGATCATCCGCCGCGCGCTGGAATCCGCGCGCCTTGCCGCGGAGAACGCTGAGCTCCGCCTGCGCGCCGGCCAGGAAGCCACGCTCACCGGCGCCAGCCCCGCCATCCACGCCGTCCGCGGCCAGATCGAGCGCGTGGCTCCCACCGGCTCTCGCGTGCTCATCACCGGGGCGGCCGGCAGCGGCAAGGAAGTCGTCGCCCGACTCATCCACACCCGTTCCCGCCGCGCGGAAGGCCCCTTCGTCGCCCTGAACTGTGCCACTTTGAACCCCGCCCGCTTCGAGGAGGAACTCTTCGGCGTCGAAGCCGGCAATGACCCTGCCGCACTGCCCCGCCGCGCCGGCGTCCTGGAACGCGCCCATGGCGGCACGCTGCTGCTGGACGAAGTCAGCGACATGCCGCTGGAAACCCAGGGCAAGATCGTCCGCGCCCTGCAGGACCAGACCTTCGAGCGGATCGGCGGCTCCTCCCGCGTCAAGGTGGACGTCCGCGTCCTGGCCACCACCAACCGCGACCTCCAGAATGAAATCGCCGCCGGCCGCTTCCGCGAGGACCTCTTCTACCGCCTCGCGGTCGTCCCCCTCCGCCTACCCGGCTTGCGCGACCGCCGTGAGGACATCCCCGAACTCGCCCGCCACTTCCTCACCCGCGCCGCCGAATCCGCCGGCCTCCCCGGCCGCGAACTCTCTGCCGACGCCATCACCGCGCTCCAGGCCTATGACTGGCCCGGCAACGTCCGCCAGCTCCGCAACTTGATGGACTGGCTTCTTATCATGGCCCCCGGCGGCGCCTCGGAACCTATCCGCGCCGAAATGCTCCCACCCGAAATCGGCCAGGGCGCCCCCGCGCTGCTGAATTTCGACCCCACCGCAGACGTCATGGCGCTCCCCCTGCGCGAAGCCCGCCACTTCCTCACCCGCGCCGCCGAATCCGCCGGCCTCCCCGGCCGCGAAC
>CAZZYR010000064.1:0-9239 GCA_964658235.1 uncultured Acetobacteraceae bacterium
CCAGTCGCACCCTTGAGGGGTCTGCCGGAGTCGGGCCAGGGTCAACGAAGGGTCGCGCTGCAAATTCGTCCCCAACTCCTCGGCGTCGAGCTTGCGGTCCTCATCCCAGACCGCAAGCGCCCGCCAGGCGGCCTGGTCGCGATCCACGTCGGCCCGAAGCTTCTCCTTTCGCGCGCCGATCACGCGCTGGATGATCTGCGCGGCGTTTGACTGCCGCATCACATCGGGCACGCCCAGCACACCGATCACCACAGCGGGCGGCGGATTGGCCTTTGGCAGCGCCGGCAAGGTCGGCACAGGCGGTTGTGGCAAGGGCGGCATGGCCTGCTGCTGCTGACCCTGGTCGTCCGGCGCCGCGTCAGGCAACGGCGCTGGGAGAGGAGCGGCTGCCACTGGACCGGGGCGTGCCGTGCGCGGCGCGCGCGCCGCGGGCGCTGCATGCTGCGCGCTTGGCTGCGGCGGAATGAAATAGCCGGGATTGCCCTGCGCCTTTGCGGGAAGCCCAAGCGGAGAAATCAGGATCGCCGCCAGGGTGGCGGCGCCGAGGAGGCAAGTGCGCATTTACTGGAACCTTGTACCGAAGCCGAATTTGAAAATCTGTGTCTGGTCATAGGGTTTCTTGACCACGGGGATACCGAAATCGATGTTGATCAGCCCGAATGGGCTCTTCCAGGAGACACCCACGCCCACCGATACACGCGGACTGCTATCATCATAGTAGCATTTGCTGATCGGCGTGCCGTGATCGTCCACGGTGTGCCCGTTAAAGACCCTCGAGGTAGCCAGGCAAGACGTCGCCGCGTTCGGCGGCACGTTCAACCCGGACAGCCCACCAACATCTACGAAGGACCGTCCCGTGATTCCGAAATCGGCCGGCACAGGCAGCGGGAAATGCAGCTCCGTGCTTTGCGTGTAGATGAAGTTGCCGCCGATGCTGTCACTGCCGTGGTAGAACAGGCTGCTCGACGGGCACCCGCCCGCCTGCACCGTGGTGCAGGTGGAATAGGCCACGGAGTGAGGCCCTACGCCCTGGTCCAGGAAGCCGCGAAGATTGTCGCCACCCAGGAAGAAGCGGTCGATGATCCGCTCCTTGCTCTGCAGGTTGAACAAGTATCCGGCGCCCTGGCTGAAGGAGATGCCCCAGTCTGAATTGCCGGTGAAGCGGTCCAGCGGCAAGAAATACGTGCTGTCCAGCTTAGAGCGCAGATAGTGCTCGTCACCGCCCAGCCCAGCCAGGTCGTTGCCCACACGAACAACGAAGCCCGAATGCGGCGCCACTCGGCTGTCGCGCCAGTCGAAACTCAGCGTCTGGCCAATCTGAGAGAGCAGCGAATACCCGGCCTCGTCCTGCACATAGATGCTGGCGAAGGTGGAGATGTTATTCACGTTCCGATCGCTGACCGTATAGGTGAACGCCTGGCTTATATGGTCATTGTATGAAAAGCCCATACGCAACGATACGCCGTAACGCGTCTCGCTGTAGTCGGACACATACTGATTGTTGTTGTTGAGATAGAAGATGTCTCCGCCGGCCACCAGATTGCGGTCGAGAAAATACGGGTCCGTGGCAGAGATATCGATCTGGCTTTGCCGCGCAGCGATCGTGCCGTTAATGCCGGCATCGATGCCGGTGCCGATCAGATTGTGCTGGCGCAGGCCGGCCTGGCCGAGGATGCCCGACGTCGTAGAATAGCCGCCCCCCAGGGAGAGTTCGCCGGTCGCTTTTTCTGTCACCTCGGTGGTCACCACCACACGGTCCGCGGCCGATCCTGGGGCCGGGGTCACCTTCACATCGCCAAAATAGCCAAGGTCCGTCAGACGCTGCTTCGTCTGGCGGATCAGCGCGGGGTCGTTCGGATCGCCCTCGGCGAAGCGGAACTCGCGCCGGATTACCCTGTCGCGCGTCACCGTGTTGCCGGTGATGTCGATCCGCTCGACATAGGTGCGCGGGCCTTGGGAGATGTCGAACTCCAGGTCCACTGTATGCTTCTTGATATTGCGGGCGATGCGCGGGTTGACCACCAGGAACGGGTTGGCGGCGCGGATGCGGACCGCGTCCTGGATGGCGTCGCTGCTCTTCTCCACCAGGTTGCCGTTGTAGAACGCGCCCTCCTCTTCGCGCACCAGGCCGCGATAGGGATCGGCCGGGACCTTGGGCGCCGAGCTGATCACAGTGACCTTGCCCACGCGATAGCGCTCGCCCTCGTTGATCTGGAACGTCAGGAAGAACGCCTGCCGCTCCGGGGACAACTCGGCAACGGTGTTCGTCACCTGCACATCTGCGTAGCCGTGCTCCAGGTAGAACCGACGGATCAGCTCGCGATCGAAATTTACCCGCTCCGGATTGAACTGGTCGGAGCTGCTAAAGAACCGCCACAACCGCTCCTCACGGCTGTCGATCACCGCCTTGAGGTCGTTCTCGCTGAACGCATGGTTGCCGACGAAGACGATGCGGCTGATCTTGGTCTCCGGACCTTCGACGATCTTGAAGACAACGTTTACCCGGTTTTGGGGCAGCCGGATGATGAACGGCTCCACTGTGGCGGCAAAGCGCCCCTTGCCGGCATAGACGCCCAGCAACTTAGTGCGGTCCTGCTGCGCCATGCGGGTGGTGAACACCGCGCGGCTGCGCAGCTCCAGCGCCTTGCGCAGGTCGTCTTCCTTGACGTTGTGGTTGCCCTCGAAGCTGATCGTGTTGACCAGCGGGTTCTCCTTGACGTGCACCACCAGGTCCGAGCCTTCGCGCTGCAGGCTGACATCGCTAAACAGGCCGGTGGCGTAGAGCGTACGCAGGCTTCGGTCCACGCGGTCGCTGCCGAACGGGTCCCCGGGCTGCACCAGCATGTAGGACAGGATGGTGCCTTCCTCGATGCGCGCGTTGCCTTCGATCCGAATCGCGGCAATCGCATTGCCAGGCTCCGCGCGCACGGCTGCGGGGACGGCATGCGTCACGCGGGGACGGCGATGACGAACGGCCGGGGCAGGGGCCGGCGGCGGGACGTCCGCGGCGGCGGGCGCGCCGGCCGCGTCAGGCGCGGCGGCCTCCTGCGCCCTGGCGCAGCGTGGGGCGAGCAGAGAGACGGCACAGAGGGAGGCAAGCAACGCGGCGCGGGAACGATGCAACAAGGGACCCCCAGAAGAGCGCCCGCCAGGCACAGGATATAGCCTGTGGCGGGGCGGGAGCGGCGGATGCTCGCCGCCGTATCAGAGGTGCGGGCTACAAGAGATTGCCGCCCCTGTCCATGCGCGGTGATGCATCGTTGCAGTCGCCTGCCAAACCAGCCAGAACGTTCCGGCTGAGCTGAAATCCAAACAAGCGGAGACCCTGATGCGCCCGTTCCTGCCCTGCCTCGCCGCCTGCCTGACGGTCTCCGTCGCCGCTGCCACCACCCCGCCGGCCTACCACATGATGCGCATGCCCCCTGCGGGCCCGCACGCTGATTTGAGCCGCGCGTCAACCATGCTCTATTATGGCGGCCCGGTGATCAGCGCCGCGAGCGTGAAGGTGGTGTTCTGGGGCAATTCCGTGGCGGCTGCCACCGTCCGCCAGGCCGGCCCGTTCCTCAAGGCCGTGGCCGCCAGCACCTACACGGACCAGTTGGCGCAATACGCCACCAAGGGCGTGACCGGCATCGGCGGCCACACCGGCACCCAGACCATCGGCCGCGGCACCTATCTCGGCCAGACGGTCATCACGCCGTCCAACACCGCCACCACGCTAGCGGACTCGGCCATCAGGCGGGAGTTGCTGCACCAGATCACCATCGGCAAGCTGCCGCGCCGTACGCCTAACACACTCTATATGGTGTTCTTCCCCGCCAGCATCACGATCACTCTGGGCGGGTCCGTCTCCTGCCAGGCTTTCGGCGCCTATCATGAAGCCGCCCCCGGCCGCGCCGGCGCAACGAACCTGTTTTACGGCGTCATGCCCGATTGCGGCGGTGGCTTTGGCGCCATCAGTGTCGCAACCAGCCACGAATATGCCGAGGCGGTCACCGACGCGATCCCAACGCCTGGCTCCAACCCTGCCTATCCGCAAGCCTGGAACACGTCCGGCGGCTACGAAATCGGCGATCTGTGCGAAGGGCACAATGCCACACTGACTGCGGGCGCGGTGACATACACCGTGCAGGAGGTCTTCGACGCCAAGACGAACGCCTGCAAGACCGGTAATTTCAGCAGTCCCTGAGTGACTAAAAGGCGCGCACTTACCCGATCAGGTGCGCCACCCACCGCACCGCGCCGGTGTGCACCAGATCGTTCCATGAGATGAACAGAAAGAAAGAGGCGATGACGGCGAATCCGAGCCGGTAGCCATAATCCAGCGCCCGCGCCGGCAGCGGCCGCCCGCGCACCGCCTCTGCCGCGTAGAACATGAGATGCCCGCCATCCAGCACCGGGATCGGCAGCAGATTGACCAGGCCAAGATTGATCGACAGGAACGCGGTAAACGCCACAATCGCCGCAGCACCCAGCTTCGCAACTTGGCCAGACAGCATCACCACACCGATCGGCCCAGCCAACTCGTGCACGCCTTGTCCGGTGATGAAGAGATGGCCCAGGCCAGCAAGTATCTGCCACATAACGCTGCCTGTATGGGCCACGCCCGCCACAATCGCCGGCCCTACTGCCAGCCGTTCCATGCGATCCGTGCCGCCCGCAGCCACGCCCAATTGGCCCACGCTCATGTCGCCCGGCGTCTTCGGCTTGATCAGCGTGGCCACCGTCAAATCCTGGGTGCCGCGATGCACACGCAGCGCCAGCGTTTTGCCTGCGCTGGCCGCCACGATCCGTCGCATGTCCTCAAACGCTCCAATCTTTACGCCATCGATCTCGAGGATCTTGTCGCCAGGCTGCAGCCCGGCATCGGCGGCCGAAGTGCCCGGTCCTATCTGGCCGATCACTGCGGGCGGATGATCCACAACGACGGGGCGTCCGAGCGTGGCGTACAACCCTGAGAACAGCACAGCCGCAAGCAGGAAATTCGCAATCGGCCCCGCCGCCACAACGATCGCGCGTGACAGCACGGATTTTTCGAAAAATGCCCGGCCATGCCGGATCGCTTCCTGATCGGTGTCCAACTCGTCACCCACATTCAGCGCCATGCCGTGCATCTTAACGAAACCACCCAGTGGCAGCACGCACAGCTTCCAGACAGTTTCATGTTTGTCCGTCCAGGACAGCAGCTTTGGCCCGAATCCGATAGAGAACGCCTCCACGTGGACGCCGCGCCAGCGCGCGGCGAGGTAATGGCCCATTTCATGGATGAAGATGAGCGCACCGAGCACTAGGCCACGGCTGGCGATCATTTCGAGGGCATTCAGGATCGCGTGCATCGATACCTCAAGTAAGAAAGAGTTCTTTTTGAAAAAAGAACCAAAAACTTTTGTCAGTGCTGTCGCGGATTCAAATGGATAAAAGTTTTAAGTTTTTTGTTTCTTTTTTTCAAAAAAGAAGGCTTTCTTTCTCACTACACTCCTCCGCGACACGCCGTGCTCTCGCATCCAACGCCACCACCGCCTCCAGTGTCGCCGCGTCGCACGAACCCAGTCGCTCCAACGTCCGCTCCACCACGGTGGCAATCTCCAGAAAGCCGATCCGCCGATCCAGGAAAGCCGCCACCGCAATTTCATTGGCCGCATTGAGGATTGTTGGCGCGCCACCGCCCGCGCGCAAGGCATCGCGCGCCAGGCGCAGCGCCGGAAAGCGGGTTTCATCCGGCGGCAGGAACTCCAGCCGCCCCACCGCCGCCAGATCCAGCCTCGGCGACCGTGTGCCCAAACGATCCGGCCAGGCCAGTGTGTGGGCAATGGGGATGCGCATGTCGGGCGCGCCCATCTGCGCCACCACGCTGCCGTCGCGATAGCAGACCATGCCGTGAATGATGGATTGCGGGTGCACCAGCACCTCGATCTCATCGGAGAGGAGATCGAACAGCCGCGCCGCCTCTATCACTTCCAGCCCCTTGTTGAACAAGGTGGCCGAATCGATGCTGATTTTTGCTCCCATGGACCAAACTGGATGGCGCAGCGCGCTCTCCGGCGTCGCCCGCGCCATCTCCTCGCGGCTGGCGGTGCGGAACGGGCCGCCGGATGCGGTCAGGATGATCTTCTCCAGGCCCGCGCGGGCGCTGCCGGCCAGCGCCTGGAAGATGGCATTGTGCTCGGAATCGACAGGCAGCAGCGTGGCGCCGGCACGCCGGACGGCCGCCAGCATCACGTCCCCGGCGGACACGATCGCTTCCTTGTTGGCCAAAGCCACCGTGCGGCCGCCTTCCGCCGCGGCCAAGGTGGGCGCCAGGCCGGCCACACCCGTGATGGCCGCCATGGTCCAGTCCGCACCCATCCGCGCCGCTGCCAGCACCGCATCTGGGCCGCACGCTGCCCGCACGCCAGAGCCAGCCAGCGCGTCCGTCAGCGCCGTGTGCATGGACGGGTCGCTGCACACCGCAACCTCGGCCTGCAGCAGGCGCGCCTGTGCCGCCAGTGCCTCGGCCGAGCTGTTGGCGACCAAAGCCAGCACGCGGTAGCGGTCCGGGTTGGCGGCGAGCAAATCAACGGTGCTCTTGCCGATGCTGCCGGTGCTGCCCAGGACGGTAATTGTCTTCATCTCGTTTCCCTATCCGTCATAAGGATGGCCGTCAGAGAGGTGAGCGTCATACGCGTGGCCGTCATCAGGATGATCCCCAAAGCGGTCCCGGCCCGCTGAGCAAAGACCACGCGCAGGCGGCCGGAGCAGCCGCCAACACGCCATCCAGCCGGTCCAGCAGGCCGCCGTGGCCGGGGATGATGTGCCCAGAATCCTTCGCTCCCACCCGTCGTTTGACCCAGCTTTCCAGCAGGTCCCCAGCTTGGGCAACCACGCTCAGCCCCAAGGCCAGTTCGGCGGCAGGGGCGCCGTGGCCGAGGATCAGCCCAGCCACCACCGCGCTCAGCGTGCCGCCAGCCGCGCCGGACCACGTCTTGCCGGGAGAGACGCGCGGGGCCAGGCGCGGACCGCCGATCAGCCTTCCCGCCAGATACGCGCCGATGTCGCCAGCCCACACCACCACCATCACAAAGAGCACGTTGCCCCGTCCCGCGGGACCTACCCGCAGGATCAGCAGGGCGCCGAAGGCGGCCGCGATATAGACTATGCCAAGAACCAGCAGCCCGGTCGCAGCGCTTTTCGGCACCCGCGCGCGCCACAGCAACAGCCACTCCACGCACAGCCCGGCCACGATCACCGACAGGCACAAAGTCCAAACCCATCCACCAACCCAGATGGCCGCCACCCCCAGCGGCAGCAGCACCAAAGCGGACGCCGCGCGCACGCCAAGATCCCGCCACGGCCGCTCGTTCAAGCCCTGCACCCCAAAGCGCGAAAGATTTTGCTTCTTTTTTCACAAAGAAGCGCTTCCTTTCTCACTCCGCCCGCGCGCCATACCGTCGGTCCCGCCCTGCAAAATCCGCCAGCGCGCTCTCGAAATGTGCCGCGTTGAAGTCCGGCCAAAGCACTTCCGGAAACAGATATTCCGCATACGCCGCCTGCCACAGCAGGAAGTTAGACACCCTGCGCTCCCCGCTGGTGCGGATCACCAGATCCGGATCCGGCATCCCCGCGGTAAACAGGAAGCTGGAAAACGCGTCCTCGGTGAGCGCCATCGGATCCAGCAACCCAGCCGCGGCGGCCTGCGCCACCGCGCGTGCGGCCGCGACGATTTCCGATCGCCCACCATAGGACAGCGCAACCGTCAGGTTCAGCCGCGTGTTGCCTGCCGTCAGCGCCTCGGCCTCTGCCAGTTCGCGTGCAATCTCCGGCCCGAACCGCACGCGGTCCCCGATGGCACGCAGCCGCACATGCTCGCGGTGCAGTTCGGCCACCTCATGGCGCAGATAGTGACGCAGCAGGCCGGTGAGGTCGCTAACCTCGTCTTCCGGCCGCTGCCAGTTCTCGCTGCTGAAGGCATACAGAGTGAGCCAGCTCACCTTACTACGGATCGCGGCCTCTATGGTGCGCCGCACTGCCTGCGCGCCGGCCCGGTGGCCCGCCAGGCGCGGCAGGTGCCGAGCGGTGGCCCAGCGGCCATTGCCGTCCATGATGATGGCCACATGGCGTGGCACTGCTGCGGCCTCCCCGACCGGGGAAACCGCCTGGATCGCCGGGCCGGTCTTGAGCAGGCCCACTGGCGGTCAGACCTGTTTGATTTCGCGTTCCTTGTCGGCCAAGGACTCGTCGATTCTTTTGATGTAGCCGTCGGTCAGTTTCTGCACCTCGTCGGACCAGTCCTTAACGTTGTCCTCGCCGATTTCATGTTTCTTCTCGGCTGCCTTGATCTGGTCCATCCCATCCCGCCGCACGCCGCGCACGGACACCCGGCAGGCCTCGGCATATTTGCCGGCCGCGCGCGCCAGTTCCGTGCGGCGCTCCGCCGTCAGTTGCGGAATAGGAACCCGAACGACTTGCCCGTCCGCAGCCGGGTTCAGTCCCAGCCCCGCGTCCCGGATCGCGCGCTCCACCGCCCCCACCAGCGTGCGGTCCCACACCTGAACCGTCAGCATGCGCGACTCGGGCACGCCGATCGTGCCCACCTGGGTGATCGGCACCACATTGCCGTATGCCTCAACACGGACAGGTTCCAGCAGGCCCGGGCTTGCGCGCCCGGCCCGCAGCCCGCCGAAATCCCGGCGCAGCGTTTCAAGCGCGCCATCCATCCGGTGGGTCAGGTCTTCCTTCAGGGCAGTCAGGTCAGCGGGCACTACGCAGGCTCCATGATTTTGGTAAACGCGCCCTCGCCGCGCATCACGGCGGCGAAGGCGCCGGGGGCATGGATGTTGAAGACGATAATCGGCAGGTTGTTTTCCCGCGCCAGCGAAATGGCCGCCGCATCCATAACGCCGAGATCGCGAGACAGCACTTCCAGATAAGTCAGCTCGTCATACCGCTTGGCATCCGGGTTGTGCCGCGGATCGGCGGAATAGACGCCATCCACCTGTGTGCCCTTCAGCAATGCGTCACACCCCATCTCCGCCGCGCGCAGGGCGGCCGCGGTATCCGTGGTGAAGAACGGATTGCCGGTGCCGGCAGCGAAGATCACCACCCGCCCCTTTTCCATGTGCCGCTCCGCCCGACGGCGGATATAGGGCTCGCACACGCTGGCCATGGGGATGGCGGACTGTACCCGCGTGGGCGTGCCGCGTTTCTCCAGCGCGGTCTGCATGGCCAGTGCGTTCATCACGGTGGCCAGCATGCCCATGTGA
>CAZZYR010000065.1:0-9222 GCA_964658235.1 uncultured Acetobacteraceae bacterium
GCTGTCGCGGACTCAATGGATAAAAGTTTTTTGGTTCTTTTTTTCAAAAAAGAACAGCTTCCTTTCTGTTTCACAGGAAGACCTCCCCACTGCTGATCGGCTCCTCGACCCCCTCCAGCCGCAGCTCCCCCCGCGCCGTCAGCCCACCGAACACTCCCGCGACGCGCCGCCGCGGCGTCACCACATCCAGCATCGTCCCCACCGGATGCGCTCGCGCCAGCCACGCCTCGCAAATCGCCTCCGTATCGGCGCCCATGTGGGCATCCACCGCCAGCAGCACCGACTCGGCCACATTCCTTGCGTCCGGCGCTTTGCCCGGCAGACACGCAACCCGCCGCCCCTCAACCGCCGGCGCCGCCGCCAGATTGGCGCCCAGCCCGATCACCACCCACGCCAGCCGGCCGTCCGGCTCTGTCTGGCTGTCGATCAGGATGCCGCCCAGCTTGGCGCCGTCCAGCAACAGGTCATTTGGCCATTTGAGCATCAGCGTGCCAGCATACGGTGCCAGCGCCGTGTGCAGCGCCACGCCGGCCAGCAGCGCCCACCGCCCGGGTTCCGGCGCGCCGCCAGGCCGCAGAAGAACAGACAAACTCAGGTTTCCTTCCTGCGAGCACCAGGCCCGGCCCCTGCTCCCGCGGCCCGCGCTCTGCCGCGCCGCCAGGATCGCAAGCCGGCCCGCATCGCCGTCGCGCGCCGCCGCCATCGCCGCATCCTGCGTGGAGGCAAGTTCGGCATGCACCTGCCACCGCCACGCTGGCGGCGCGCTCCCTGTCACCCGAACAGGGCCTTCGCCGCCTGCGTCGCCGCCCCCACGAACGGCGCCAGGAACACCGCGAACACCAAGGTGAACGCGCCCGTCGCCATCGCCACGAACGACAAGGATCCGGAGCGCGCATCGAATGGCGCCTCGCTGGGATCGAAGAACATCACTTTGACAACCCGCAGGTAGTAGAACAGCGCCACCACGCTGGTCAGCACGCCAATGATGGCCAGCGTGTACATCCCGCTATCAATGGCCGACTCAAAGATGAAGAACTTACCGAAGAATCCGGCAAACGGCGGTATCCCGCCCATGCTGAGCATGAAGATCGTCATCAGGATCGCCAGGGTCGGATCATTCTTCGCAAGCCCGCCCAAATCGGCAATTTTCTCCACCGCCAAGCCGCGCCGGCGCATCGCCACAATGCACGCGAACACGCCGGCGGACATCACCACGTAGGTCAGCAGATACAGCAGCACGCCCCGCACGCCCGTCTGTGTGCCCGCCGCCAACCCGATCAGCGCGTAGCCCATATGGCCGATCGAGGAATACGCCATCAGCCGCTTGATATTTGTCTGCGCAATGGCCGCGAAACTGCCCAGCAGCATGGACGCAATCGCCACCAGCATGATGATCGGCTGCCACTGCACCGCCACATGCCCGAACGGCCCGAACAGCACCCGCAGCAGCACCACGAACGGCGCCACCTTTGGCGCCGTGCTCATGAAGGCGGTCACGGACGTCGGCGCGCCCTCATACACGTCCGGCGTCCACATATGAAACGGAACCGCGGACAGCTTGAAAGCCAGTCCCGCCACAATGAACGCAATGCCCACCATCAGCCCGGTGGAAACCCCTGCCGGATCGGTCACCGCCTGCGCGATATGCCCGAAATCCATCGCCCCGGAAAACCCGTAGGTCAGCGAAATCCCATACAGCAGCAGGCCGGACGCCAACGCACTCAGCACAAAATACTTCAGCCCCGCCTCGGAGGACCGGATATCGTCCCGCGCAAATGCCGCCAGCACATAGATCGCCAGCGATTGCAGCTCCAGCCCCATATACAGCGTCATCAGATTGCTGGCGGACGCCATCACCATCATGCCCACCGTACTGAGCAGCATCAGCACCGGGAACTCGAACCGCTTTATCCCCTGCCGATCGTTGTAATCCAGCGACAGGATCAGGCACAAAGCCGTGCCTGCCAAAATCAGCAGCTTAGCGTATTTGGAAAACGCGTCTGATATAAACAGCCCGCCAAAGCTTGTGGCTGTGGGCACGCCCGTCACTAGAACCGCCACAACGGCACAGGCCGCCAGCGCCGCCATCGTGCAGATCAGCGTGCTATCGCGCTTCTGCACCACGCCACCCAACAGGATGCCCATGGCGCACAGCGCAAGCATCACCTCCGGCAAGGCGCTGGAAAAGTTCATCTCGGCACTCCGGCAAATTGCGGCGCGTGGGCAGCCAGGTTCAGCGCCTGCGCATGCTGGTCCACCATCGCGGACACCGTGGCGCCGAAGAACCCGGTAAAGCTGCTGGGATAGATCCCCAGCCACAAGGTCAGCACCGCCAGCGGTGCAAAGATCGCCATCTCCCGCGGCGACAGATCCAGGATCGATTTCAGATCCGGCCGCACAAGCTGCCCGAAGATTACCCTGCGATATAGGAACAGCATATACGCGGCGCCCAGCACCATCCCGAAGCTGCCGAGCAGCGCGACCCAGAAATTCACCTGGAACGCGCCCACCAGAACCAGGAACTCACCCACGAAGCCGGACGTGCCAGGCAGCCCGATGGACGCCATGGTGAACAGCATGAACACGAACGCATAGGCCGGCATCCTGTCTGCCAGCCCGCCATAGCGCGCAATCTCGCGCGTGTGCATCCGGTCATAGATCACGCCCACGCATAAAAACAGCGCGGCGGAGACCACACCGTGCGAGATCATCTGGAACAGCGCGCCATCAATGCCCTGGATGTTGAAGGTGAAGATCCCGATTGTCACCACGCCCATATGCGCTACGGACGAATAGGCGATCAGCTTCTTCATGTCCTCCTGCGCCAGCGCCACCAGCGAGGTATAGATCACCGCAATCACGCCCAGCGCGAACATCAGCGGCGCGAAATGCTGGGATGCCAGCGGCAGCATCGGCACGGAGAAGCGCAGGAAACCATACGCGCCCATCTTCAGCAGCACGCCCGCCAGGATCACTGACCCCGCCGTGGGCGCCTCCACATGCGCATCCGGCAGCCACGTATGCACCGGCCACATCGGCACCTTCACCGCGAAAGACGCCAGGAACGCCAGGAACAACCAATACTGCATGTCCGCGCTGAACGGCGTGTGCAGCAGCACGGTGATGTCCGTGCTCCCCGCCTGGTGCCACATCGCCAGCAGCGCCAGCAGCATCAGCACGGAACCGGCAAAGGTGTACAGAAAGAACTTGAGCGACGCATACACGCGCCGTGGCCCGCCCCAGATGCCGATGATCAGATACATCGGGATCAGCACGCCCTCGAAGAACATGTAGAACAGCAGGAAGTCGCTGGCCGCGAACATCCCCACCATCATCGTCTCCAGGATCAGGAACGCCGCCATGTATTCCCGCACACGCGTCTTTATGCTGTCCCAGCTGGCCAGGATACAAATCGGAGTCAGCGCGGTGGACAGCAGGATGAACAGCACGGAAATGCCGTCCACGCCCATCCGATAGCCCACGCCATACTCCGGCAGCCAGTTCACCGACTCCACGAACTGATAGCCCGGCTCGCGCAGATCGAAGCGCGTCCACAGCACCAGGCTGATGAGGAACACGATCAGGCTCGTCCACAACGCGGTCCACCGAGCATTGCCTGCGGCCGCCGCCTCATCCCCGCGCAGCGTCATCAGGATCACCACGCCAAGCAGCGGCAGGAACGTGATCAGCGAAAGGACAGGAAATCCCGCGGCATTTGCATCTGTCACAGGATCACCGCACCAACAGGAACAGGCTGACCATGACCACGAGGCCGATCAGCATCGTAAAGGCATAGACCGCGATCGATCCCGTCTGGATGCGCACCACCTGCAGGGACCCGCCCTCCGCCAGGCTCGCCAGCCCGTTCGGCACGCCATCGATAATCTGCGCGTCCCCCACCTTCCACAATTCACGCCCCAGCCACAGGGCCGGCCGCACGAACAGGAAATCGTAGAGCTCGTCGAAATACCATTTGTTGAGCAGGAACCGATACACCGCGGGGAATAGTGCCGCCATCCGCACCGGCAGTTCCGGCCGCGCGATATAGAACAGCCACGCCAGCGCCAGCCCAAGAACGCCCGTCGCCGTCGGCAGCAACCCGATCAGCAGCGGTGTACGCTCGATCTGCTCCAGCACATGGTTCGCATCCGACGTGAAGATCGCACCCTGCCAATAATCCGCGTTGTGATCGCCGATGAACGCCGCATGCAGCAGGAAACCGGCAAACACTGCCCCCACGGACAGCAGCGCAAGCGGCCCCCACATCGTGATTGGGCTCTCATGCACATGTCCCATCACATGCGCATCCGCCCGCGGAGTTCCGTGGAACGTCATGAACAGCAGCCGCCCGGAATAGAACGCCGTGAGGAATGCCGCCACCGTGCCGCACACGAATCCATACATCCCGATCGGCGTGCCCGCCGCATACGTCGCCTCCAGGATCGCATCCTTGGAGTAATATCCGGCAAAAATCGGTATTCCGCACAGCGCCAGGCTGCCCAGCCACATTGTGCCGTAGGTAATCGGGATCTTGCGGAAGATTCCGCCCATGCGGCGCATATCCTGCTCGTCGCTCATCGCATGGATCACCGATCCGGCGCACAGGAACAGCAGCGCCTTGAAGAAAGCGTGCGTGATCAGATGGAACATGCTCGCCTGATAGGCGCCCACGCCGGCCGCCATGAACATGTAGCCAAGCTGGGAGCACGTCGAATACGCAATCACCCGCTTGATGTCGTTCTGCACACATCCGATCGTGGCCGCGAACAAACACGTCGTGGCGCCAATGAACGTCACGAATGTCAGCGCGCCAGGTGCGAACTCCATCAGCGGTGACATCCGGCTCATCAGAAACACGCCCGCCGTCACCATCGTCGCCGCATGAATAAGCGCGGAGACCGGTGTCGGCCCCTCCATCGCATCCGGCAGCCATGTATGCAGCAGGAACTGCGCGGACTTCCCCATCGCGCCGATGAACAGCAGGAACCCGATCACCTCATAGCTGCGCGGCGTCGCGCCGAAGATGTGATACGTGTCCGCCATATGCGCCGGGATGGCTGCGAAGATCGTACTGAAATCCACCGCGCCGAACTTGAAGAACACCAGCGCGATGCCGATCGCGAAACTCAGATCACCCACACGGTTGACCACCATCGCCTTGATGGCCGCCTTGCAGGCCGCCGGCCGGTCATACCAGTAGCCAATCAGCAAATAGCTCGCCAGGCCCACGCCTTCCCAGCCGAAGAACAGCTGCACCAGATTATCGGCCGTCACCAGCATGAGCATCGCAAAGGTGAATAGGGACAGATAGGCGAAGAACCGGCTCGTCGTGCTGTGCTCATGCGCCATGTAGCCAACGCTATAGATGTGGATCAGCGTCGCCACGCAGGTCACCATCGCCACCATGGATACCGCCAGCGAGTCATACCGCAGCGCCCAATCCAGATGGAAACTCCCCGCATCTATCCAGGTGGCAATCCCCACCACCCCATTCGGCACGCCACCTAAGATATGCTCATACCACGCCGTCACCCCGCAGGCCGACGCCAGCAGCATGCAAACGATGGTGATCATCTGTGCCGCGCGGTCACCAATCCCGCGCCCCGCAAAACCGCAGGCCAGCGAGCCCAGCAACGGGGCAAAAACGGCAGTCGCGAAAATCATCTCAGCCCTTCATGAGGTTCACGTCCTCGACCTCGATCGAGCCGCGGTTGCGGAAATACACCACCACGATCGCCAACCCAATCGCCGCCTCGGCCGCCGCCACGGTCAGCACGAACATCGCCAAAATCTGCCCCGCCAAGTCCCCCAGAGCGGAGGAAAACGCCACCAGGTTCAAATTCACCGCCAGCAGGATCAGCTCAACTGACATCAGAATGACGATCACGTTCTTCCTGTTCAGAAAGATGCCAAACACCCCGAGGACCAGCAGGATTGCTGCTACCGTCAGATAATGCCCTAGCCCGATCGCGAGTGCACCGTGCGGCATGCTCAATGCTCCTCATGCACGGGTTCAGGCGCCGGCAACGCCGCCGCATCCGGCTTCGGCCGATAAATCCCGCCCAGCGCCGCCACACCGGTCCGGCTCGCCACCTGCAACACCTCCAGCGTGTCGCTCACAAGCCGCTCCTGCTGTCGCGTGATATTCTGATGCTTGGACGTCTGCCGATCCCGATGCGTCAACACAATCGCCCCAATCATCGCCACCAGCAGGATCAGGCCGGACAACTGAAACAGCAGGATGTAATTCGTATACAGCACTTGTCCGATCGCCCGCGTGTTCTGCACCTGGTCCGGAATCTGGCTCAGCCGCAGCACCGGCGCGTCGGCGGACATCTGCCACCCGAACAATACGCTCAGCAGTTCAAAGAAAAGCACCGCGCCAACCGTCGCCCCCACCGGCGCATATCGCTGAAATCCCTCCCGCAGCGCCACGAAGTCCACGTCCAGCATCATCACCACAAACAGGAACAGCACCGCCACCGCGCCCACATAGACAATCACCAGGATCATCGCCAGGAACTCGGCTCCAGCAATCAGGAACAAAGCCGCCGCGTTGAAGAACGCCAGGATCAGGAACAACACGGAATGCACCGGATTGCGGCTTGTCACCACCATCCCGGCCGACCCCAGCAGGATCGCGGAAAACACATAAAACGCCAGCGACGTAATCATCTGTAGGGCGCGTCCAGCTCAAGCCGCTTGGCGATCTCGCTTTCCCAGCGATCACCGTTATCCAGCAGCTTGTCCTTGTTATACATCAGCTCCTCGCGCGTCTCCGTCGCAAACTCGAAGTTCGGCCCCTCCACGATCGCATCCACCGGGCACGCCTCTTCGCACAGCCCGCAATAGATGCATTTCGTCATATCGATATCATAGCGCGTCGTCCGCCTGGACCCGTCCGGCCGCGGCTCCGCCTCGATGGTGATCGCATACGCCGGGCAAATCGCCTCGCACAACTTGCACGCGATGCAACGCTCCTCCCCATTGGGATACCGCCGCAGCGCATGCTCCCCTTTGAAGCGCGGCCCGATCGGTCCCTTCTCATACGGGTAGTTGATCGTGACCTTCGGCTTGAAGAAATACCGGATCGTGATCGCCATGCCGGACAATAACTCCCACAGCACCAGCCGCGAGACAGATTTTCCGCTCAGCATCATGACAGAGTCCTCACGCCGCACCGTTAGGCAGCAAACCGAACACTTCCAAAAAGCCCGCCGTCAGAACCAGCCAAAGCAAGGATAGCGGCAAGAACACCTTCCATCCCAGCCGCATCAACTGGTCATAGCGATAGCGCGGAAACGTCGCCCGCACCCAGAAGAAGAAGAACATCACCGCGCATATCTTCAGGAACAGCCACAGCACCGGCATCGCCGGCATGCCGAACGGCGCCTGCCATCCGCCCAGAAACAGGATGCTCGCCAGCGCGGACATCATCAGCATGTTCATGTATTCGCCCAGGAAAAACATCGCGAACGCCATCGCGCTGTATTCCACGAAAAACCCCGCCACAATCTCGCTTTCGCCTTCCGGCAAGTCGAACGGCGCCCGGTTCGTCTCCGCCAGCATGGACACCAGGAAGATCACAAACATCGGAAACAGCGGCACCATGAACCACAAATGCCCCGGCCCCTGCGCCCGCACGATATCGTTCAAATTCAAGCTGCCCACGCACAACAGCACCGTCACCAGCACAAAGCCGATGGAAACCTCATAACTCACCATCTGCGCGGCCGAGCGCATCGCGCCCAGGAACGCGTATTTCGAATTGCTGGCCCACCCTGCAATCACAATCCCATACACGCCGAGCGAGCTGATCGCGAACAGATACAGAATGCCCACATTGATGTTCGCCGCGGCCCACCCGTCACCAAACGGAATCACGGCCCACGCCAAGCACGCCAAAATCAGCGTCACCATCGGCGCCAGCAAAAACAGCGTCCGGCTCGCCCCCGCCGGAATCACCGTCTCCTTCATGAACACCTTCACCGCGTCCGCCAGCGGCTGCCCGAGACCGAACGGCCCCACGCGGTTCGGCCCGCGGCGAAGCTGAAACGCGCCCAGCGCCTTGCGTTCGGCATAGGTCGCATAGGCCATGCTCATCAGCACCGGCACCAGCACCGCCAGCGTCTCGCCCAACGTCAGTAGCAGCGTGCCCACTGTGGTGTCATGAAAGAAGCTGTACACCGCCTTACTCCGCCGCCACGGCCAGGGAGGCGGCCGCCAACGCTGCCGGTGCCGTGCGCGAACATTCCGCCATCGTCAAGCTCGCTCGACTGATCGGGTTCGTCTGATAGTAATCAGCCACCGACGGCTTGAACGGCCCCGCAGCCACAGGCGCCGCCGCCGTCGGCCCGCTTTGATCCGTCGCGCCAAACCGTGGCGCCCCCGTCCGGCCAAACACCGCATTCACTTGCAGCAACCTTGCCCGAACCGCATCCTCATCGTCATACGGCAACGCCTTGCCGATCACCTCGCTGAACGCCCGAAGGATCCGCCAATCCTCGCGCGCATCTCCCGGCGCGAACAGCGCCCGATAGCCACGCTGCACGCGCCCCTCGGTGTTGACATACGTGCCGTTCTTTTCCGTGTAGGCGCAGCCTGGCAAAATCACATCCGCCCGTGCCGCCCCACGGTCACCATGATGCCCCTGATAAATCACGAACGTCTCTGCCCCGATCCGCGCCGTATCGAATTCGTCCGCGCCCAGAAGCCACAAAACATCCACGCCGCCGCCCATCATGCCGGCGAAATCCTGCCCGCTCGCTCCAGGCACAAACCCTAGATCCAGCGCACCCACGCGTGCCGCCGCCGTATGCAGCACATTGAACCCGTGCCAGTCCGCGCTGAGCGCGCCCACGTGGCCAGCCAGCCGCCACGCCGCCGCTAAAACCGCCGCCCCATCCGGCCTCGCCAGCGCGCCCTGCCCCACAATCACCATCGGCTGCTTCGCATCGCGCAACACCTGCAAGAAGCCGTACGTATCATCTGCCAGGATCGCCGCGTCGTTTCCAAGATGCGTAAATCTGTAGGTCAGTTCGGCATCCGCCCCAATCAGCCCCACCGGCAGATGTCCTGCCGTCGCAACGAACCGCTTGCGAATACGGGCATTCAAGATCGGCGCCTCGCGACGGGGATTGGTCCCCACTAGCAAAATCGCATCCGCCGCATCAATTCCGGCAATCGTGCTGTTGAATAGATAAAAGTCCCTCCGGCTCACAT
>CAZZYR010000066.1:0-9155 GCA_964658235.1 uncultured Acetobacteraceae bacterium
AAAAGTTTTTTGTTTCTTTTTTTCAAAAAAGAAGGCCTTCCTTACTTCGGCAAAACCGCCCAAGCCTTCCGGACCTGCGCCTTCACGCTCGCCGGCAGCGCCACATACTGCAGCGTCTTCGCCGTCGCGTCGCCATGCGTGAAGGCCCAGTCGAAGAACTTGATGACGGCAGCGCTCTTGGTGGTATCCGTCGGATTTGTCGGCACCAGAACGAAGGTGGCAGAGACGATCGGCCAGGCATTCGCCCCCGGCTGATCGTTCAGGTCCACGGCGAAGTTCTGCGCGCCGGCCCAGTCTGCACCGGCGGCCGCGGCGGCAAAGCTGGCCAAGGTCGGCTTGATGAACTTGCCATCATGCGACTGCAGTTCCGTGGTTGTCAGGTGGTTCAGCGTGGCGTAGGCGCTTTCGACGTATCCAACGGCCCCAGCAGTGTTCTTGACTGCGCCGGCAACGCCGGCCGTGCCCTTGGCGCCGGTGCCAGCCGGCCAGCTGACTGCCTTGTCGGCGCCAACCTTTGTTTTGAAATCCGGGCTCACTTTGGAGAGGTAGCTGGTGAACACATAGGTAGTGCCGGACCCGTCCGCCCGGTAAACCGGCGCGATGGCCAGATCAGGCAGCTTCAAGCCGGGGTTCAGCTTTGCGATGGCAGGGTCGTTCCAGTTGGTCACGGTCCCAAGATAGATGGATGCCAACACTGGGCCGGTCAGGCGCAGCTTGCCGTCCGCCACGCCGGGCAGGTTCACCGCGATGTCCACGGCACCCATGACGGAAGGGAACTGAAGGAGCTTGGCTGCCGCCAGCTTGTCGGCTGGCATCGGCGCGTCCGAGCCACCGAAATCCACCGTGCGCTGCGTCACCAGTTTCTGGCCGGCGCCGGAACCGTTGCCCGCGTAGTTCAGGCTGATGCCGGTGGATTGCTTGGAAGCATCCGCCCACGCGCCGTAGATGGGGGCGGCAAACGTTGAACCGGCGCCTGTAATTGCCTGCGCGCGCGCGGTAGCAGCGGTGCCGGCGAGCAGGAGGAGTGCCGCTCCCAGACGCAGGGGGGTGGCGCACGCGAAATGAGAAGTTGTCATGGCTGCTCCTGAAACGCGCAACCCACGGCGTCCGATGCGACGCTGCTCGGGGCCGACCGGGTCGCTTCGCGCGGAACCTAGGCGGCGATGAAGTCACCAAGATTGCAGTTTTGTGAAGCTTTTATGACAGCTTATCGGCCTTGCCGGCAGCTGGTCAAACGCTTCAGGCCACAGGAGAATGAAGGGAAGCGACTGAGATCGAGCCCCCACCGGCACCGATTTGCCCTGGGTATAGCGCTTTGATGCCTGCGATATCAGTGGCATCCAGATTCTGGTTCGCAAAGCCAAGCGTTGGATACATCACCGCGAGAGGGTCCGTGCTGTGCGCCAGCCCCAATGCATGGCCAATCTCATGCAGGATGACCTGCAGGAGGGTGGTGGGCGTGCCAGCGTAGGTGATGGAACCATGACTGTTGATCAGCTTGACCGCGTTGGGGTCCTGCAGCTCGATCATCGTGCCAGGTAAGAATGCACCGTGGGCGGCGTGCCAGACGGTCAGGCCGATCTCATTGCCGCTCGCCAGCATTGCATAGCCGATCCGGATGTCCGCGGGGTGCAACGGCGAGTCAGCGACCTGGACGAAGTGCAGGCCGGACGCGGCCTGCCACCTCGCCACCGCCGCCTCCGCGACGGCCTTGGCACCGGGCCCAAGCGCTGACGAAAACGGAGCACCTCCATTCGCGACAGCGAAAGACCACGTGATGTCCCCCTGCCCGTTGGCAGCAGGGGCCAGAACCCATTTGGCGCCTTCGAAAGCGTAGGTTGGAATACTGGTCATAAAGTGGCGGCTCGCTAAATGAGACGCGTCTCATTTAGCAGAACAGTAGAGACGGAGTGTTAACGCCGCATTCACGCACTCGCGGGGCTTGCGCACGCAGGACGTTTTCCGTAGGGACAGGTTCTCGGCGGCGTGGGCGCGTAGCACAGCGGTAGTGCACTACCTTGACATGGTAGGGGTCACAGGTTCAATCCCTGTCGCGCCCACCACGGCCGCGAGCTCCGTATAGACCGCGTGCTACGTAGACGGGGCGTTGCTGCGGGGGACCCACAGATCACACGTGCCCCGGATCACCTGGCTGACATTCCGGGCTGCTATGTGATCCGCTCCCCCGATAAAGACCACGCGGGCCTGGTGTTTTCATCGCCCCATTCCGGCCGCAACTATTCGCCGGACTTCCTGGCCGACACGCGGCTGGACGCGCTGGCGCTCCGGCGCAGCGAAGACTGTTATATAGAGGAAATTTTCGCTGCCGCTCCCGCGCATGGAGGCACATTGCTTGCCGCGACGTTCCCGCGGGCCTGGTGCGACGTGAACCGCGACGCGTGGGAACTTGACCCCGTCATGTTCGAGGACACGCTGCCGGAGTGGGTTTGCACGGTCAGCCCCAGGGTGGAAGCGGGTTTGGGAACCATCCCGCGCGTGGTGTCCAGCGGAGAGGCAATCTACCGGCGCCGGCTATTTTTTGCCGAAGCGCGCGCTAGGGTGGAGGCCTGCTGGCAGCCGTATCATGATGCACTCGCCGGTCTTCTGGAGGCCGCACGCCGCCTTCATGGGGCTTGTTTGCTGGTGGATTGCCATTCGATGCCGGCCCATGCCTGCCGGGACCGCAAGCCTGTGCCTGATATCGTGCTGGGCGATGCGCACGGCGCCGCCTGCGCGCCAGCGATCATGCGCCACATAGAACAATTCCTGGTGCAGCGAGGCTACGTGGTTCGTCGAAACGATCCGTATGCCGGCGGCTATATCACGCGTCACTACGGGCGGCCGGGCGGCCGCATCCATGCAGTGCAAATAGAGATTGGCCGGAGCCTATATATGAACGAAGCGAGTTTGCAGCGGAACGGCGGCTTCTCCCGCATTCAGGCGGACATGACCGGCCTGGCGGCGTCACTCGCCGCCATATCCCTCGACTTGATGCTCCCGACGACGCACGACGGCGCCAAGCAGTGAAGCCAAAAGTCGGCTTATATGCCGAAAGTGGGCTTATATGGAGGTGTTGACCTTGCTGAACATCGTGCTGATCACGGTGCCAAACCTGCTGAACACGCCCAGCAGCGACAGGCACAAGAACGCTGCCACAATACCGTATTCTACAGCGGTGACGCCGCGCCGGTCCAGGCGGATGCTGGCTCCGCGTAAGATTCCAACCAGAGATCTTTTCATGCCAGAGATCTTTTCATAACGGCACCGTAACGCTGGGTAGTTTCGCCAAGACGCAGCACCTTCTTCTGATACGAGCGGAGCGTCCCCGCCAGCGGTACAATTGAACGCTACGATAGTAGAACATAAACCCACACACAACCTGAAAATCTCTTAAATGGTATTTCCGTGCATTTCCACAAAATAATCGTATCTTTTTATAGATTATACGTCGCTCCTACTGCTCTCAGCCGTCTTACGGGGACCGGGCACGAACAAAAAAAGGCGGTGCCTTGCGGCACCGCCAAGTTTAGGGAGGAAACGTCCAAGATATGGCGCGCCGAAGCGGCGCCACGGCTAAAACGTAGGTTCTTCCGGGCCCGCTTGCAAGAAGATTTTTGCATTGCAGCAATCGCGGCCGTGTTCGGAATTGGCCGTTAAGCGTCTGTTATTATTTGGGCAGCAAATTGCGGTCATGCGGTGCGTTGATCCCTCAAGCTGGCTGCCGGGCTCATGACCAGGAAATTATGGTCCGCGGCGTTGAGCTTGGCGATAGTCACCATGGGCCGGATGCTGACATCGCAGTGTCTCGCCGGACCTGCGCTCCTAATGCCAAATCATCTGGCGGCAAGCACGATAGGACTTTGCAGGAGCGCGATTGCCGCTGCCGAAAACGGACGGCGGGTGCCTGACGGCTTCCTCGCTGCCATCGCCCGGATCGAATCTGGCAGGGCGGACCCCGCCACAGGGGTCATCGCGGCATGGCCCTGGACGGTCAATGCAGAAGGTTCGGGCAGCTATTACGGGACGCGAGCCGAGGCGGTGGCCGCTGTGCGGGCGTTGCAGGCCCGCGGCGTTCGATCAATCGATGTGGGATGCCTCCAAGTGAACCTGATGCATCACCCTGAAGCATTCGCATCGCTTGAGCAGGCTTTCGATCCGGTGACCAATGCTGCATATGCCGCCGACTTCTTGGTATCCTTGTTCGCCCAGATGGGTAGCTGGCCGCGGGCGGCGGCTGCCTATCATTCGCAAACGCCCACACTTGGCGCCGCTTATCAAAAGCGCGTGTTGGCGGAATGGGCGCTGCCGGCCGGCGATGGGATGGCACGCCGGGAGGATGCGGCAGGCGGGTCCTCCGGACACGCGCCGGCCGCAGCCGGATCGCTGTTTCCAGCCTTGGCGTTCAATCGCCAGGGCTTGGTCCAGACAACCCGTCCCGAGGGGATGTCCCCGTTCGGGCGCGTGGGCGCGATGATGACGCAGCCTACGCCGGTTGCTCACCTTTCTTTAGGTAATGGGCGCGGACTGGCGGCTTACCGGATGCTGCCAACTCAAATGGCGGCGCGGGTCGTGGGCAAGCGGGGCTGACACCAACGATACTGACCCCACGGGCCGCGTTGACGCTACGCTGTCCACCGCCAACTGGGATGTGATATGGAACCTGCACAGCTTCGGCGCGCATGGCCTATGATCCCGCATCCATGTGACGAGGCAAGCTGTGACAATCCGAAGAGTCTCCGGCAATCGTGTCGTCAGCAGGATGCGTTGTGCTGCCGTGGCAATTCTCGCAGGTGCGCCGGCCGCGCGCGCGCAGGCGCCCGCCGTGCCAGCCGGAGATGCCGTGCCGGTAACGGTCGTCGAGGTCGCGCGCCAGGATGTGCCCGAATACATCAGCGGGATCGGCACCGTGCAGGCCTATCGCCAGGTGCTGGTGCGCGCCCGAGTGGACGGCAACCTGGACATGATCGCGTTCCATGAAGGCCAGGAGGTCCATCCCGGCGATCTCCTGGCGCAGATCGATCCGCGACCCTACGCGGCCGTTCTCGCCCAGGCGGAGGCAAAACGCGCCAGCGACCAGGCGCAGATCGACAATGCGCAACGTGATCTCCGCCGCTATTCCAGTCTGGCGCAGACCGCCGTGGCGTCGCGCCAACAGGTGGACACCCAGCAGGCGCTAGTGGCGCAGTATGGCGCCAACCTGAAGGCGGACGACGCGCAGATAGCGAGTGCGGCGCTCAATCTTAGCTTCTGCCGCATCACCGCGCCTATTGAAGGCGTGGTCGGACTTCGCCTGATCGACATCGGCAATCTGATTCACGCGACGGACAGCACCGGCATCGTCAGCATCGCGCAGGTTCATCCGATCAGCCTGGTCTTTACCTTGCCGCAGGAAGAGCTGCCGGCAATCCGGACGGCGATGCAGGGGGTGATGCCGGAGGTCGCGGTTGCAGGCCCGAATGGATCGCCGCCAATTTCCGTCGGTCACCTGGTCACCATCAACAACAGTATCGACACGCAAACCGGCACGATTACGTTGAAGGCGGAGTTCGCCAACAGCGATAATCGGCTGTGGCCGGGTCAGTTCGCCACCGGGCGGCTGCGGCTGGGCACCGTGCCAGGCGCGCTGACCGTGCCGCCGGTTGCGGTCCAGCACGGGGCCGATGGACTTTTCGTCTATGTCGTCAAACCCGACAGCACGGTGGAGCGTAGGCCGGTGAAGATTGGCTACCAGGATGAACGGGTGAGCGTGCTGACGGAGGGTGTCGCACCTGGCGATCGCGTGATCCTGTCAGGTCAGTTGCGCGTGCAGCCGGGGATGAAGGTGGACGCCCGCACTCAGCCGGCCGAGAAACAGGCGAGCTGAGCCCATGAGCGTCTCCACCCCGTTCATCAGGCGTCCGGTCGCCACATCACTGCTTATGGCGGCGATTTTTCTGATCGGCATCGCAAGCTATCCGTTGTTGCCGGTGGCACCGCTGCCGGCGGTGGAATTCCCGACGATTTCAGTGACTGCGAACTATCCCGGCGCGAGCCCGGACGTGATGGCCAGTTCCGTGGCGGAGCCGCTGGAGACGCAATTCAGCCAGATCAACGGGCTGAGCCAGATGACGTCCGTCAATGTGCTCGGCACGTCCACAATCACCATCCAGTTCGACCTGTCGCGCAACGTGGATGCGGCGGCCACGGACGTGCTGGAGGCGATCAACGGCGCGCAGGGGCAACTGCCAAAGAACCTGCCTAGCCAGCCCACCTTTCGTAAGGTGAACCCGGCGGACAGCCCGATCTTCCTGCTCAGCGTGTGGTCGGACGATTTGCCGCTGACGACGGTGGACGATTACGCGGAGAACGTGCTGAGCCAGCAGCTCAGCCAGGTGACGGGCGTCAGCCAGGTGGCCATCGGCGGCCAGGCCAAACCCGCCATCCGTGTCCAGATCGACCCCGCCCGGCTGGCGGCGATGGGCATGACGATGGAGGATGTGCGCCAGGTCCTGACCAACGCCACGGTAAACAGCCCGAAGGGCAGCATCGACGGGCGGCGGCAATCCTTCACGCTGCTGGCGAATGACCAGCTGACCGAGCCGGCGCCTTACGGCGATCTGATCGTGGCCTATCGCAACGGCGCACCGGTGCGCATCAAGGATATCGGCACCGCCGTGCGCGGACCGCAGAACCGCGAGGTCGCGGCCTGGGAATCTGCTGGCACGCCACGGCGCGGGATCCTGCTGATCGTCTACAAGCAGCCAGGCGCGAACGTGATCGCCACGGTTGAACGGCTGCGCGCCGCCTTGCCCAGACTGGAGGTGAGCATCCCGCCTGCCATCCACGTGCAAACCATCGTGGACCGGACACAAACCATCCGCGCCTCCGTGGCGGACGTGGAGTTCACTCTGCTGCTGTCCATCGCGCTGGTGGTGATGGTGATTTTCCTGTTCCTACGCAGCCTGTGGGCCACGATCATTCCCAGCATCACCGTGCCGCTGGCTTTGGTGGGGACGTTCGCGGCGATGTATCTGCTGGGCTACAGCCTGGATAATCTCTCGCTGATGGGCCTGACCATCGCGGTGGGGTTCGTGGTGGATGATGCCATCGTCATGCTGGAGAACATCTACCGGCATATCGAGGACGGGATGGCGCCGATGGAAGCGGCCCTAAAGGGCGCTGGTGAGATCGGGTTCACGATCATCTCCATCAGCCTGTCCCTGATTGCGGTGTTCATCCCCCTGCTGCTGATGGGCGGCATTGTCGGCCGGCTGTTTCGGGAATTCGCAATCGTCGTGTCGTTGACGGTGGTGATCTCCGCCTTCGTGTCCCTGACGCTGACGCCGATGATGTGCGCGCGCTTCCTCAAGGCGGAGGGCCACCAGCACGGCCGGATGTATCGCGCGGTGGAGTCGGTGTTCGACGCGATGCTGCGGTGCTATGAGCGCACGCTGGATGTAGCGCTGCGCTTCCGATTCATCACGCTGATGGTGTTCCTGGCTACGCTTGGCGTGACGGTGTTCCTGTTCGTGATCATTCCGAAGGGCTTCTTCCCGCAGCAGGACATCGGCCTGTTGATTGCCATCACCGAGGCCAACCAAGACATCTCCTTCCAGGAGATGTACAAGAAGCAGGAGCAGGTGAACGCAATCGTGGCAGCCGATCCGGCGGTGGCCAGCTTTGCGTCGCTGGTGGGCGCTGGCAATGCGGGTCAGACAGCCAATAACGGACGGCTGTTCATCAACCTCAAGCCCTGGGGCACGCGCGAGCCCATCATGCAGGTGATCGCCCGGCTCAACGAGAAAGTGAAGTCCGTAGAAGGCTTCAGGCTGTACATGCAGCCCGGACAGGACATCACGGTGGGCGGCCGCCTGGCCCGCACGTTGTATCAGTACACTTTACAGGACACGGATCCGGCGGAGCTGAATCGCTGGGCGCCGAAGCTGCTGGACAAGCTGAAGACGGTGCCGATCCTGCGCGACGTGACCACGGATCAGCAGGTGGCGGGGACCACGGCCACGCTGACCATCGACCGTGACGCCGCCGCGCGCTTCGGCATCCAGCCGCAACAGATCGACGACACGCTGTACGACGCTTTCGGTCAGCGCGAGGTGACGCAGTATTTCACGCAAATAAACTCGTACTACGTGATCGAGGAGGTGCCCCCGCAAATGGAGGGGGACGTCCATACGCTGGACAAGCTCTATGTGAAGGGGAGTTCGGGGACGGCGGTGCCGCTGTCCGCAGTGGTGCATCGGAGCACCGAGCCGATCTCGCCACTGGCGGTGAACCACCAGAGCCAGTTTCCGGCGGTTACGATCAGTTTCAACCTCGCACCTGGCGCGTCACTCGGTGACGCGGTGGCGCAGGTGGATGGCGCGCGCGCGCAGATCGGGGCGCCGCGCACGCTGCAGGGCGCGTTCCAGGGCAATGCCGCAGCGTTCCAGTCCTCGCTGAGCAGCGAGCCTTATCTGATTTTGGCGGCACTGGTGGCCGTCTATATCATCCTGGGTATCCTGTATGAGAGCTACATTCTGCCGCTGACCATCTTGTCCACGCTGCCGTCGGCGGGCGTGGGCGCGTTGGCCATGCTGATGATTGCAGGGTTTGACCTCTCCGTTATCGCGATTGTGGGAATCATTCTGCTCATCGGCATCGTCAAGAAGAACGGCATCATGATGGTCGATTTCGCTATCCATGCCGAGCGCGAGGGTGGCGCCGAGCCGCTGGACGCGATCAGGCAGGCCTGCCTGATGCGGTTCCGGCCGATCATGATGACCACGATGGCCGCTCTGCTGTCAGGCTTGCCGCTGATGCTTGGGCACGGCGCTGGATCTGAACTGCGGCAGCCGCTGGGGTTTGCCATGGTAGGCGGCTTGATCGTGAGCCAAGCCCTCACTCTTTATACGACGCCGGTGATCTACCTCTACCTGGACCGGCTGCAGCATTGGCTGGCACCTGGGCCGGCGCGCGCTATGCCGCGGTTGGCGGCGGGGATGGCGGATTGAAGGAAGCAGTTCTTTTTTGAAAAAAAGAACCAAAAAACTTTTCCCTGCGCTGTCGCGGACTCAATTGATAAAAGTTTTTCCTGATTACGCACCTTGCTCAGCCAACGGTGCACATGCTCGACTCTGTCAACAGGTTGAGTTGAGGGAGTTTTTCGGTGGCGCGCAATA